>NZ_JAGYFX010000043.1:0-51645 GCF_019946615.1 Pseudomonas sp. BF-R-01 | reverse complement strand
TCGCCGGCAAGCCTGGCTCCTACAACTAAATCACCGCCGTATTTACAGATTGAGCAGCCTCGGCTGCTCTTTTGCTTTATGAGAGAACACCCATGACCGCCGCCAAAACCCGCATTCTAGAGCTGCGCGCTGAGCTGGATCAGCACAACTATCGCTACCACGTGATGGACGAGCCGAGCATTCCGGACGCCGAGTACGACCGGTTGTTCCATGAGCTCAAGGCCCTCGAAGCAGCCAACCCTGACCTCATCACCAGCGACTCGCCAACCCAGCGCGTCGGCAGCGCGGCGCTGTCGGCGTTCACCCAGGTGCGTCACGAAGTGCCGATGCTCAGCCTCGGCAACGCCTTCGAAGAAACCGACATGCGCGAGTTCGATCGTCGGGTGACTGAAGGCCTCGACCTGCCAGCCGGCGACTTGTTTGGCGGCGGGGCGGCGGTGGAGTACAGCTGCGAACCGAAGCTCGATGGCCTGGCGGTCAGCCTGCTTTATCTGGACGGTGTGCTGGTGCGCGGCGCAACGCGCGGTGACGGCACCACCGGTGAAGACATCAGTGTCAACGTACGCACCGTGCGTAATATTCCGCTCAAACTGCAAGGCACCGGCTGGCCGGCGACCCTGGAAGTACGCGGCGAAGTGTTCATGTCCAAGGCCGGTTTCGAACGTCTCAACGCCACGCAACTGGAAGTCGGCGGCAAGACCTTCGCCAACCCGCGCAATGCGGCGGCGGGCAGCTTGCGGCAGCTGGATTCGAAGATCACTGCCAACCGTCCGCTGGAATTCTGCTGCTACGGCATCGGCCAGGTTTCGGCGGAGATTGCCGACACTCACATCGGCAATCTGAAGCAGCTTCAGGCATGGGGCATGCCGATCAGTCGCGAGCTGAAACTCGCACACGGCATCAATGAATGCCTGGATTACTACCGCGACATCGGTGAGCGCCGCAACAGCCTGGCCTATGAAATCGACGGCGTGGTGTTCAAGGTCAACAGCATCGCCTCCCAGCGTGAATTGGGCTTTCGCGCCCGCGAACCGCGCTGGGCGATTGCCCATAAATTCCCGGCGATGGAAGAACTCACCGAATTGCTCGACGTGGAATTCCAGGTCGGGCGAACCGGTGCCGTAACGCCGGTGGCGCGCTTGAAACCGGTCAAGGTGGCGGGCGTCACCGTGGCCAACGCGACGCTGCACAACATGGACGAAGTGGCGCGTCTGGGGCTGATGATCGGCGACACCGTGATCATCCGCCGCGCGGGTGACGTGATTCCGCAGGTGGTGCAAGTGGTCATGGAGCGCCGCCCGGAAAACGCACGGCCAGTGCAGATTCCTGAACAGTGCCCGGTCTGCGGTTCGCATGTCGAACGCACGCAATTGGTCAAGCGCAGCAAGGGTCGCGAGACCATCAGCGAGGGCGCGGTGTATCGCTGTGTCGGTCGCCTGGCCTGCGGTGCGCAACTCAAGCAGGCGATCATTCACTTCGTTTCCCGTCGAGCGATGGACATCGAAGGTTTGGGCGAGAAGAGCGTCGAGCAGTTGGTGGACGAAGGCCTGGTGAGTTCGCCGGCCGATCTGTACGCCCTGACGTTCGAGCAAATCGTCGATCTCGAAGGCTTTGCCGAGCTGTCGAGCAAGAACCTGCTCAGCGCCATCGAAGACAGCAAAAAGCCGGGCCTGGCGCGCTTCATCTACGCCCTCGGCATTCCCGATGTCGGCGAAGAGACCGCCAAGGTGCTGGCACGCTCCCTCGGCTCGCTGGAGCGGGTTCAGCAGGCGTTGCCGCAAGTGCTCACGTACTTGCCGGATGTCGGCCTGGAAGTGGCTCACGAGATTCACAGCTTCTTCGAAGATGCGCATAACCAGCAGGTGATCGCCGATCTGCTCAAGCATGGCCTGCAGATTCAGGATCAGGGCGAGTTGGGCGCCGAGTTTGCGGCGAGCACCACGCTGGGCGGTTTCCTCGACAAGCTGCACATTCCTTCGGTCGGGCCGGGCGGGGCGCAGAAGCTGGCGGAAAGATTCGGTTCGCTGGAAGGTGTGTTTGCTGCTGACTGGCTGGACATGCGCCAGGCCTTGCCAGAGAAACAGGCCAATTCGGTTCGCGAGTTCTTTGCCGTCGCCGAAAATCGTCAGATCGCTGAAGCCGCTGAAAAGCAGCTGCGCGATTTCGGCATGCATTGGCAGAGCGAGAAGAAGGTCGTCGAAGGCTTGCCGCTGGCAGGGCAGACCTGGGTGCTGACCGGCTCGCTGGAATTGATGAGCCGCGATGTTGCCAAGGACAAACTGGAAAGCCTCGGCGCCAAAGTGGCCGGTTCGGTGTCGGCCAAGACCCATTGCGTGGTGGCCGGGCCGGGGGCTGGTTCGAAGTTGGCCAAGGCCAATGAGCTGGGGTTGAAGGTGCTGGATGAAGAGGCGTTTGTCGCGTTTTTGAGTGCACACGGTATTTCTGTGTGATGCCAATCGCGAGCAGGCTCGCTCCCACATTTGACCGCATTCCTACTGGAAGAACGCGGTTACCTGTAGGAGCGAGCCTGCTCGCGAAGGCGATATTCGCCATCACGCAAAATCCGGGAACGATCGACAACCAATCATGATCTAGTCTTGGCAAGCCCAGGGAGAGATCGCCATGCACCGCTTCTTCGAACAGCTCAGCTCACGCATCGCCGCGCCTTTCATTGGCGAAAGTTCGCGCAACAGCAAGGTCTGGCATTGTCGCTGCGGGCAGTCGCTGTTCTTTCGCAACAGTCAGTGCCTGGCCTGTTCGGCGGCCTTGGGTTATCAGCCTGAACAGAGTCGCTTATCGTCGTTACAGCCCGCTTCGCAAGCCGACACCTGGACTCTCGATGCCGACCCCGGCGCGGGTATCTTCCGGCGCTGCGCCAATCTCGACACCCCGGCCGCCTGCAACTGGCTGTTGCCGGCCAATGATCACGAAACCTTGTGCATCGCCTGTAACCTGAATCACACCATTCCTGATTTATCGCTTCCCGAGAATCACGACCGCTGGCGCAAGGTCGAAATCGCCAAGCGTCGTCTGGTCGCGCAACTGGTCAGCCTGGGTTTGCAGGTCATCCCCAAAACCGTGGACGAAGAGAGCGGGCTGGCCTTCGATTTCATTGGTGTCGACCTCGAAGGCAAGCCGCCGACCACGGGCCATGCCAACGGCCTGATCACCCTCGATATCAAAGAAGCCGACGACGCGCACCGCGAGCAGGTGCGGGTGCAGATGCACGAACCGTATCGCACGTTGCTCGGGCACTTCCGTCATGAGGTCGGGCATTATTATTGGGGCCGGCTGATCGCCAGCAGCCAGTGGCTGGAACCGTTTCGCGACGTGTTCGGCGACGAGCGCGCAAGTTACGCCGAGGCGCTCGACCGGCATTACCAGCAAGGCGCGCCGCTCGACTGGCAGCAACATTTCGTCAGCGCCTACGCCAGCATGCATCCCTGGGAAGACTGGGCCGAAACCTGGGCGCATTACCTGCACATGATGGACGCGGTGGACACCGCCCTCGGCTTCGGCATGAGTGCGCGGGAAATGGATTTCGACTACCAGCCATTTCCGTCCAGCACCCTCTATGATCCGCAGCATCCCGGCGGCGCGGCGTTCCTGTCATTCGTCAATGCGTGGATCGAACTCGCCGGCATGCTCAACGAACTGTCGCGCAGCATGGGCCAGCCGGATTTCTACCCGTTCGTATTGCCGCCGGCGGTGATTGCCAAGTTGCACTTCATTCATCTGGTGATCCAGCAGGAGGGCGGCAGGGCGGATGAAGTGGTGCAGGACCTGTAGGCGCCTGCGCTCTTTTCAGGACTGCGCATGTCCTTGAAGCCGCTCATATTTTTTAATCCGCCCGAACGGTTGTAACTTCGCCTCAGATAGGTACAATGGCGCGGCTCGCCGTCAGGTGAGCGTCGTTATGGTGACCCCA
Organism: Pseudomonas sp. BF-R-01; assembly: GCF_019946615.1. NCBI lineage: Bacteria > Pseudomonadati > Pseudomonadota > Gammaproteobacteria > Pseudomonadales > Pseudomonadaceae > Pseudomonas > Pseudomonas sp. BF-R-01. The sequence continues at coordinate 47,717 of NZ_JAGYFX010000043.1, read as the reverse complement.
TCGGTCCCCCCGCAACGATTACCCGTGAACCTGGTCAGATCCGGAAGGAAGCAGCCACAGCGGGAACATTGTGTGCCGGGGTGTGGCTGGTGGGGTTGCCTCCATAACGCACCGCGAGCCTTCTCTCGCGTTTTTCATCAAAAAATACCGTCTTGTTGCTCTGCCATGGATTTCGTCCAGGGCGGATTTTTCGTCGTTTCCGTTTTGAAAACAGGCGCAAATAAGGAGGCCGACCTGTCGAATCACGACAAGTCGGCCTCCTTTTTCATTTCTGCCACTAAGGCTTGGACATGGCCTGGTCAACCGCTGCAATCAGCTTTCCCAGATCCTTCGGGGTGGCTTTGTGGATGACTCCGAACAGGTACGCCCGCTGTTCATCCTCATCGCCCAAATCTGCGAAGAAGGCTTTCAGTTTCACCCCCAGCACGCCGGCAAGCAGGAACAGGGCTTCCACGCTGGGGGTGTAGGTGCCGGTTTCAAAACGGCTGATGGTTTTCGGGTCAAAACCGGTTTTTTCGCCGAGTTCAGCCTGAGTAAGCCCCGCGACCTTGCGGTAACGCCGAATGGCTGAACCCAAACTTGAAATTTGCATCGCTCAATTCCCATTTAGAATCAAGAACTTAACGATAGATTTTTGCATTAGACAACTGCATGATCCATCACCTTGCTTTGCAAAATGTGATGCATTTCGTAGAATTGCCTTCTCCAAAGGGTATTTTGTGACCTGTTTGCGTAAGTTTGGCTGATGCGAAAGAGCCAGTACGGTGCTCCCTTGAACAATATGTGGAGTGCCGAAGCCTCCCTGAAGCCTTGCAAAATGTTATCGAAATCGTTGTTGCTGCCCTTTGTCCGGGGTCTTTGAGCCTAGTTGATCTTCGGCGGCCAAAGGGCCATCAATCGCTGTTCCTGGAGTGATCACGTGGCTCTGCGCAGTACGAATCAAAACATCTCTTCCGGGCATTTTGCGCTGGTCGAGCGGTACCACCGCTAGCGACAGTGAGCCTGACTCATGGATGAGAAATACCGCAGGGCCGTGGACGCCGCCGCGATCTTTTCCGAGACCGATCTGACCGGCCGGATTACCTACGTCAACGATCAGTTCTGCGCCGTCTCCGGTTACAGCCGCGAAGAACTGCTCGGGCAGAACCATCGCCTGCTCAATTCCGGCCTGCACTCCGCTGATTTCTTCGCCGGCATGTGGCGCACCATTGCGCTGGGCAATGTCTGGAAGGGCGAGATCTGCAATCGCGCCAAGAATGGCAGCCTGTATTGGGTCGAAAGTACGTTGGTGCCGCTGCTGGATGACGCCACCGGGCGGATTCATCGTTACCTGGCGATCCGTTTCGACATCAGCGAAAAGCGCCAACTGCTGCATTCCCTGCAATGGCGGGTCGGCCATGACGTGCTGACCGGGCTGCCCAATCGCGCGTTTCTCTCGGACCTGCTGGATCAGGCGCTGGCGTTCTCGCGTGAGGAAAACATCCCGCTGGCGGTATGCATGCTCGACCTCGACGGCTTCAAGGCAGTCAACGACGGCTACGGGCATGCCAGTGGCGATCTGTTGCTGGTGGAGGTGGCCAAGCGTTTGCGCGACATTGTTCGCGGCGAGGATGTGGTGGCGCGGCTGGCCGGTGACGAGTTCGTGCTGGTGTTGCGCTACGTGCGTGATGTGCCGGAGCTGCGCGCGGCACTGAACCGTGTGCTGGGTGCGATTTCGGCGCCGTACCAGCTGCGGGGCAAGACCCTGAATGTATTTGCCAGCATCGGCGTCACCCTGTTCCCCGATGACAATCAAGATGCCGAAACTTTGCTGCGTCACGCCGATCAGGCGATGTACGTGGCCAAGCAGAGCGGGCGCAATCGCTTTCATTTATTCGACGTGTTCCGGGATCGAGAGGTCAAGGCCACTCACCAGACCGTCGAACGGGTTCGGCAGGCGTTGGCCGCCGGCGAGCTGCGTGTGCATTTCCAGCCAAAAGTGAACATGCGTCGCGGTATCGTCGTCGGCTTCGAGGCGCTCTTGCGTTGGGAGCATCCGCAAAATGGCATGGTGCCGGCCCGAGAGTTTTTGCCGATGGTGGAGGAGACGGACCTGATCATCGATATCGGTGAATGGGTGATGGATCAGGTGTTGATGCAGTTGGACCGTTGGCAGCAAGCGGGGCAGGGCTGGCCGATCAGCGTCAACATCGCCGCCCGGCATTTCCAGCGAGCGGATTTCGTCGACCGGCTCAGGCAGGTGCTCGCCCGGCATGCCCGGGTCGCGCCGCAGATGCTCGATCTGGAAATCGTCGAGTCGGTGGCGATAGAAAACATCCAGCATGTCAGCGCCTGTCTGCAGGCCTGTCAGGCGCTCGGCGTGCAGTTTTCACTGGGCGACTTCGGCACCGGTTATTCGTCCTTGAACTACCTCAAGCGCTTGCGCACCCAGACCATCAAGATCGACAGGTCGTTTATCCGCGACATTCTGCATGACCGCGACGACCTGGCCCTCACCACCGCAGTGATTGGCCTGGCCCGCGCGTTTGGCCGACAAGTGATCGCCGAAGGGCTGGAAAGTATCGAGCACGGCGAGCTGTTGATGCAGTTGGGGTGCGACGTTGCCCAGGGTTACTTCATCGCCCGGCCGATGCCGGCGGTTGATGTGCCGGGTTGGGTCGAAGGTTTTGTCGCGCCGGCGCAATGGCGAGCGCTCGATCAAACAGCCTGAGGCTATCAGACCTATGAAGATCAAATGTGGGAGCGAGCCTGCTCGCGATGACGGTGTGTCTATCACGCAAGTGCTGGCTGAAAGTACGCAATCGCGAGCAGGCTCACTCCCACAGGTTCAGGGTTTGCCGACATAGAGGCGGATAATGTCATCGATTTCCCCGGACATTTTCATCCTCAGCAACGTGCGCAGGATGCGTTGCACGGGCACTTTCGGGTCATTGCGCACGTAACAACCGACACTCTGCACTTGCAGCACCGCAACGCCTTGCAGTTGCTGCTCAGGTAGCAGACGCTGATTGAACCAGTCCAGTGTCCATTGATTGCTCACGGCGTAGCGATAGCGTCCGGCCATGAGTTTTTCCAGGACCTGTTCCTGATTGCGCGCGTCCTCGCGAAGCAGGCGCCCGGCGTCGAACAGCGGTTGCAGGGTGGGGTAACTGTAGCCGAGCACTGTGCCGATGGATTGTTGCGGCAAATTCGCTGGATCGATTGAGGTCTGCAACTCGTGCCGGCTGATCAGCACGTCCGGCTGGGTCCAGAGCGGAATGCTCCAGATGTAGTCCCCGGACTGGTTTGGCGACCACGTTTGCGCGGCGTAGCAGCGGACATCGATCTCGCCGTGCTCCATGGCATTTTGCACTCGGGCCCGCGGCAGTACGTGAAACTCGGCCGGAACGCCAACCTGGGTCGCGAGGCTGACCATCACGTCATGCAGGATGCCCTGGGTCGGCTGGCCTTGATAAAGCTGCACCATCGGCATCGCCCAACTGTCGGGCACCACGAAGCGCAGCGGCGCGCTGGCAGCCATGACGTTCAGACTCATCAACAGCAGTGCCCCCAAGGCCAGCCGCATAAACGCTCCGCTATCGATGAAAATCGAGCCGATAAAAATCACCGCAAGTGCAGCTTAGCCAGATTAGACGAGCGCGCCGGATGCAATTTTGGCCTTGCTCCGCTAGCATTAGCCGCTTCTGCTTCCCAGTGGCGATGGTTTTCGATGAGTTATCAGGTTCTTGCACGTAAATGGCGTCCGCGCTCGTTCCGCGAAATGGTCGGCCAGACCCATGTGCTCAAGGCTCTGATCAATGCCTTGGACAGCCAGCGGCTGCACCACGCTTACCTCTTTACGGGCACGCGCGGGGTCGGCAAGACCACCATCGCGCGGATCATCGCCAAATGCCTGAACTGTGAAACGGGTATCACTTCGACGCCGTGTGGCGAGTGTTCGGTGTGCCGCGAGATCGATGAAGGCCGTTTCGTCGACCTGATCGAGATCGACGCCGCGAGCCGGACCAAGGTCGAGGACACCCGCGAGCTGCTCGACAACGTGCAGTACGCCCCGAGCCGCGGTCGCTTCAAGGTCTACCTGATCGACGAAGTGCACATGCTCTCCAGCCATTCCTTTAATGCGCTGTTGAAAACCCTCGAAGAGCCGCCGCCCTATGTCAAGTTCATCCTGGCGACCACCGACCCGCAGAAACTTCCTGCAACGATTCTTTCGCGGTGCCTGCAGTTCTCGCTGAAGAACATGACCCCTGAACGGGTGGTCGAGCATTTGACCCACGTACTGGGCGTCGAAAACGTACCGTTCGAAGACGACGCGCTGTGGCTGCTGGGCCGTGCCGCCGACGGTTCGATGCGCGATGCCATGAGCCTGACCGACCAGGCGATTGCTTTCGGTGAAGGTCGGGTCATGGCCGCCGATGTGCGGGCCATGCTCGGCACGCTCGATCACGGTCAGGTCTATGACGTTCTGCACTCGCTGATCGAAGGCGACGCCAAGGCGTTGCTCGAGGCCGTCCGCCATCTGGCGGAACAAGGCCCGGACTGGAACGGCGTGCTCTCGGAAATTCTCAACGTACTGCACCGTGTCGCCATCGCCCAGGCCTTGCCTGAAGGCGTCGACAACGGTCACGGCGACCGTGATCGGGTGCTGGCGCTGGCCCAGGCCTTGCCGGCCGAAGACGTGCAGTTTTATTACCAGATGGGCCTGATCGGCCGCCGCGATTTACCGCTGGCGCCGGACCCGCGCGGCGGCTTCGAAATGGTCTTGTTGCGGATGCTCGCGTTCCGCCCGGCAGACACCGCGGATGCGCCGAGGCAACCGCTAAAGCCAGTGGGGATCAGCCAGGCCACAGTTGATTCCGCAAACTCAGTGGCTGCCGCGCCGGTTGTTGCGCCGGTAGTCGCTGCGGCAGTTGCACCGGTTGTTGCCGCGCCGATCGCGCCGGTGGTTGCTCCCGAGCCTGAGCCGGTTGCAGCCGTTGTCGTGCCGGAACCGGTCATCGTGCCGGAGCCCGTTGTTGCGCCGGTAGCGGTCGAAGCCGTCGTCGACCTGCCGTGGAATGATCCGGTCGAACCCGAAGTCGTCCAGCAGCCAGCCGTCGAGCCGGTGCTGGAAACCGCCGCTGAACAACCCGAATTGCCCCCGATGCCGTTGCCGACGCCTGACAGCGTTGTGCCAGACGCGCCGGAATGGGCCGCTGCGCCGATCCCGGAACCTTCCGTGGCCGACGTCGACGCCGCGACACGGGGCATCGACTCCGACGACGAGCCGCCGCTGGACGAGGACTACATCGAACCGGACATGGATTCGGCGTACAGCTACCTCGACGAACTGGCGAGTGAACATGCCGCCGAGCCCGCGCCGGAACCCGAACCTGAGCCGGCCGCGATGCCCGCCACCGGTCTGGCCCTGCAATGGCTGGAACTGTTCCCGAAACTGCCGATTTCCGGCATGACCGGCAGCATCGCCGCCAACTGCACGCTGATCTCCGTGGAAGGTGACCATTGGCTGATGCACCTGGACCCGGCCCATAGCGCCTTGTTCAACGCGACCCAGCAACGTCGTCTCAACGATGCGCTGAACCAGTTTCACGGGCGCACGCTGACCCTGAGCATGGAGCTGATCAAGCCCGAGCAGGAGACCCCGGCCCAGGCTGCATCCCGGCGCCGTGCCAACCGTCAGCGCGAGGCGGAAGAGTCGATCCACGGTGATCCGTTCATCCAGCAAATGATGCAGCAGTTCGGTGCGGTGGTCCGTAACGATACTATTGAACCTGTCGAAGCCCTGGTCAGTCAGGGCTAATAACTGAAGGCGTTCGGCCGAAAGGGCCGGGCGCTGTTTTTATCCAAGTACTTTGAGGTGATTCCCATGATGAAAGGTGGCATGGCCGGCCTGATGAAGCAGGCGCAGCAGATGCAGGAAAAAATGGCCAAGATGCAGGAAGAGCTGGCCAACGCCGAAGTCACCGGCAAGGCGGGTGGCGATATGGTCACCGTGGTGATGACCGGTCGTCACGACGTCAAGCGCGTGACCATCGATCCGAGCCTGGTCGAAGGCCTGAGTGAAGACGACAAAGAGATGCTGGAGGCCGTATTCGCCGCCGCCGTCAACGACGCCGTGCGCAAGATCGAAGCCAACAGCCAGGACAAAATGTCCGGCATGACCGCTGGCATGCAACTGCCACCGGGGATGAAGCTGCCGTTCTGATTCGCCAAAGCGCGTCGGATGAGCTACAAAAAAATGCCAGGCATTGCGCCTGGCATTTTTGTTTCTGTCTGTTGGTCATGCGGCGCCTGATACGCTGCCTTCGCGGGCAAGCCTCGCTCCTACAAGTGCTATGCAATACCTGTAGGAGCGAGGCTTGCCCGCGAAGAGGTCGACTCGGTCTCAAGGTAGAAACATCGAACACCCGACCGCCACAAAGGTCTGCTTCCCTATACCGCCAAATTCATCGATCAAAGGAGACGCTCACATGCCACAAGCATTGACCCTCAACCAACGTATCGTCCTGGCGTCCCGCCCGGTGGGCGCACCGACGCCGGAGAATTTTCGCCTGGAACGGGAAGCGCTGCCGGACCTGGCGGATGGCCAGATATTGCTCAAAACCCTGTACCTGTCGCTGGACCCCTACATGCGCGGCCGAATGAGTGACGCGCCGTCCTATGCGGCGCCGGTGGCCATCGACGAAGTGATGACCGGTGGCGCCGTCAGCCGTGTCGAGCGCTCGCTGAATCCGAAATTTCAGCAAGGTGACCTGGTCGTCGGCGCTACCGGCTGGCAGAGCCACAGCATCAGCGACGGTCGCAATATCATTCCGGTGCCGTCCGGGCTGCCGAGCCCGTCGATGGCGCTGGGTGTGCTCGGCATGCCGGGCATGACTGCCTACATGGGCTTGATGGACATCGGCCAGCCAGCCTCCCGAGAAACCCTTGTGGTCGCGGCGGCGTCCGGTGCGGTGGGCTCAGTGGTCGGGCAAGTGGCGAAGATCAAAGGCCTGCGTGTGGTCGGGGTGGCCGGTGGCGCGGACAAGTGCCGCTATGTGGTGGATGAGTTGGGTTTCGACGCCTGCATCGACCACAAGAGTCCCGACTTCGCCGGTGAGCTGGCTCAGGCGTGTCCCCAGGGCATCGACATTTATTACGAGAACGTCGGCGGCAAGGTATTCGACGCGGTGGTGCCGTTGCTCAACCCCAAGGCGCGGATTCCACTGTGCGGCCTGATCGCTTCCTACAACGCCAGCGAGGCGCCGACCGGCCCGGATCGCCTGCCGCAGTTGCAGCGCACCTTGCTGACCAAGCGTGTGCGGATTCAGGGCTTCATCGTGTTCGACGACTACGGTGATCGTCAGCCGGAATTCGTCAGCGCCATGGCGCCGTGGGTGCGCGACGGCAAGGTGAAATTCCGCGAAGATGTGGTCGAGGGTCTTGAGAATGCACCCGAGGCGTTCATCGGCCTGCTGGAGGGACGCAACTTCGGCAAACTGGTGGTGCGCGTCGCGCAGGACTGAGTATTTGACGCTAAAGAGAGGCGCGGGTATAAACCGCGTCTCGTTGTTTTGTCGGACGTTTCCCCATGAGCTTCAGCCCTTTGATTCGCCAACTGATCGATGCCCTGCGAATTTTGCCAGGTGTGGGTCAGAAAACTGCCCAACGCATGGCGTTGCAGCTGCTCGAGCGTGATCGCAGCGGTGGCTCGCGACTGGCCCTGGCACTCAGCCAGGCGATGGAAGGGGTGGGGCATTGCCGGTTGTGCCGCACGCTGACCGAAGACGACCTGTGCCCGCAATGCGCCGATAACCGCCGCGACGACACCTTGCTGTGCGTGGTGGAAGGGCCGATGGACGTCTACGCGGTGGAGCAGACCGGTTTCCGCGGTCGTTACTTTGTGCTCAAGGGCCACCTGTCGCCGCTCGACGGGCTGGGGCCGGAAGCCATCGGGATTCCGCAATTGCTGGCGCGGATCGAAGAGGCAGGCACTTTTACCGAAGTCATTCTTGCGACCAACCCGACGGTCGAGGGTGAAGCCACGGCGCACTACATCGCCCAGTTGCTCAGCCACAAAGGCCTGATCGCCTCGCGCATTGCCCACGGCGTGCCGTTGGGTGGCGAGCTGGAACTGGTGGATGGCGGGACGTTGGCGCATTCGTTTGCGGGGCGTAAGCCGATCGCTTTGTAATTTTCGGTGTTTGGGCTGATGCCTTCGCGGGCAAGCCTCGCTCCTACAGGGGCTATGCAAAACCTGTAGGAGCGAGGCTTGCCCGCGAAGGGAGCGCCTCGGTCCATCTGATTCACACAATCCTGTTGAAAACCAAGCAAGCGCTCGGTTAACGTCGCTGAACCCTTCCATGGAGTTCGCCGATGCCTGCCTTCCAGGAATACTTCGACCCCAGCCACCAATTGGTCCGCGACAGCGTCAGACGTTTCGTCGAGCGCGAGATTCTTCCGGACATCGACCAGTGGGAAGAAGCCGAAAGCTTTCCCCGCGAACTCTACCTCAAGGCCGGTGCAGCGGGGATCCTGGGCATTGGTTATCCCGAAGCCCTGGGTGGCAGCCATGAAGGTGATCTGTTCGCCAAGATCGCCGCCAGCGAAGAGTTGATGCGCTGCGGCTCTGGCGGTCTGGTCGCCGGGTTGGGTTCGCTGGACATCGGCCTGCCGCCCATTCTCAAATGGGCCAGGCCGGAAGTTCGCGATCGCATCGTGCCGGCCGTGCTGGCTGGCGAGAAGATCAGTGCCCTGGCGGTCACCGAGCCCAGCGGTGGTTCCGACGTGGCCAACCTGCAAACCCGCGCCGTGCGTGACGGCGACGTCTACCGGGTCAGCGGCAGCAAAACCTTTATCACCAGTGGCGTGCGTGCGGATTACTACACCGTCGCGGTGCGCACCGGTGCGCCCGGTTTCGGTGGCATCAGCCTGCTGCTGATCGAGAAGGGCACGCCAGGGTTCACCGTAGGCCGTCAGTTGAAGAAAATGGGCTGGTGGGCGTCGGACACCGCTGAATTGTTCTTCGACGATTGCCGCGTACCTGTAGGCCATCTGATCGGCGCGGAGAACATGGGCTTCGCTTGCATCATGGGCAACTTCCAGAGCGAACGCCTGGCGTTGGCGCTGATGGCCAACATGACCGCGCAACTGGCGCTGGAGGAAAGCCTGAAATGGGCCCGACAGCGTGAAGCGTTCGGCAAGCCCATCGGCAAGTTTCAGGTGCTCAAGCATCGCCTCGCCGAAATGGCCACGGCGCTGGAAGTGTCACGGGAGTTCACTTACCGCCAGGCGGCGAAAATGGCGGCGGGGCAGAGTGTGATCAAGGAGATTTCCATGGCGAAGAATTTCGCGACGGACACGGCGGATCGGATTACCACGGATGCGGTGCAGATTCTTGGCGGTCTCGGCTACATGCGCGAAAGTCTGGTGGAGCGGCTGTACCGCGACAACCGGATCCTGTCGATTGGCGGCGGGACGCGGGAAGTGATGAACGAGATTATCAGTAAGCAGATGGGGCTTTGAGTGTTGTGGTGTTGCGGCTGACGCCTTCGCGGGCAAGCCTCGCTCCTACAAGGGGTCGCATTATCCTGTAGGAGCGAGGCTTGCCCGCGAAGAGGCCTTTGTAGACGCCGCTTATTTATCGCTCAGGGCAAACTGCGTCAGGCAAAACGTCGGAATCCCCATGTCTTCCAGGCGTTGTGACCCACCCAACTCCGGCAGATCAATAATCGCCGCCGCTTCATGCACCCGCGCGCCCATGCGTCGAATCAGGTTCGCCGCCGCAATCAGCGTGCCGCCGGTGGCGATCAAATCATCGAACATCACCACCGAGTCGCCTTCACACAAGCTGTCGGCGTGGACTTCGAGGAAGGCTTCGCCGTACTCGGTCGCATAACCTTCGGCCAGCACATCCGCCGGCAGTTTGCCTTGCTTGCGGAACAGCACCAGCGGCTTGTTCAACTGATAGGCCAGCACCGAACCGATCAGGAAACCACGGGCATCCATGGCGCCGATGTGGGTGAAATCAGCCTCGACATAACGGTGGGCAAAGCTGTCCATCACCAGGCGCAGAGCCGTGGGCGACTGGAACAGCGGGGTGATGTCGCGAAAAATGACGCCCGGTTTCGGGAAGTCGATCACCGGGCGGATCAGGGATTTGATGTCGAAGGAGTCGAAGACCATTGTCTAGGTGTCCTGGCAGGCTGCAAACGTCGCAGTATAACGGCGGCTGAACCGTTTCGCTCAGCCGCCGTGGTCGTAATCAGCCTTCGATCGAACCGCCGGCGAGGGCGCAGAGCTGGATCGGGTCGAGGATGTGGATTTCCTTGCCTTCGGCGGCGATCAGCTCGTTCTGCTGGAAGCGCGTAAACACCCGCGACACGGTTTCCACCGCCAGGCCCAGGTAGTTGCCGATTTCATTGCGCGACATGCTCAGGCGAAACTGATTGGCCGAGAAGCCGCGAGCGCGGAAGCGTGCCGACAGGTTGACCAGGAAGGTGGCGATGCGCTCGTCAGCGGTTTTTTTCGACAGCAGCAACATCATCTGTTGATCGTCGCGGATTTCACGGCTCATCACGCGCATCAACTGACGGCGCAGTTGTGGCAGTTGCAGCGCCAGTTCGTCGAGGCGTTCGAACGGAATTTCGCAAACCGAGGTGGTTTCCAGCGCCTGCGCCGAGACCGGATGCTTTTCGGTGTCCATGCCCGACAGGCCAACCAGCTCGCTCGGCAGATGGAAACCGGTGAGTTGTTCTTCACCGCCATCGCTGAGACTGAAGGTTTTCAGGGCGCCAGAACGTACTGCATAAACGGAGTCGAAAACGTCGCCCTGACGGAACAGGAACTCGCCCTTCTTCAGTGGGCGGCCACGTTTAACGATTTCGTCCAGCGCATCCATGTCTTCCAGATTCAGAGAAAGTGGCAAGCAGAGGGGAGCCAGGCTGCAGTCCTTGCAATGGGCCTGGTTATGAGCGCGCAGTTTTACTGGCTCGGACATTTCTTAAATCCTTGTGGGAAAGCACACATAAGACGTAAGGGTACCTCACCGGAAGACGTTCAGGCCAGCGCTGTGCCGATTTGTCACGCCATGGTAAAGCGTCGCTATCGGTGGCCGATAAACTGGCATCAACCCATGCGCAGGTACTCGTTTCATGGCCACCATCGGCGTGCTCAACCCCGGCAACAGTGGTGTGCAAACACTGCATGAGCCCGCAAACGGCCTGGCCGGCGAAGACTCGGCAATCGCCATTGGCCCGGGCACTTCGCCCGTGGCTGAAGGCATCAAAGTCTCATTGTCTGGCGCTGGTTTGACCAAGGCTGCCAGTTCCCACGGTGACAACAAGGACATTGAAGAAAGCGGGTTGCCGGAAAACATTCAACAGATCCTGAAAATGATTCGCCGAATACAGAAGCAGATCGCCGAGAAAGTCGCGCTCATGCAAGCGGTAATGGCAGACAAGCGACTTTCTGCTGAAGAACGAAGGGCCAAGCTCGGCGCGCTGCAAGCGACCATCACCACCCTCAATGGCGGGCTGATCACGGCCAATATGGTGCTGTCCAAAGCCATCTCGCAGGCGAGCCTGAGCCCTGAGCAAGTGCTGAAGACGACTTCCCTGCTGTTGGAACGTTAGATGACCCGCGAAAACCGCTGGCGATTCTGTTGCTCCAGGTACGCGTCGAACACCATGCACACCGAACGCACCAGCAACCGTCCGGCCGGCAATACGGTGATCCGTTCATTGTTCAGTTCGATCAGTCCGTCTTCGGCCATGCGTTGCAGTTGCGGCCACAATTCGCCGAAGTAACCGCGAAAATCGATGTTGAAAGCCTTCTCGATATCAGCGAACTCCAGGTTGAAACTGCAAATCAATTGTTGAATCACCGCTCGCCGCAGACGGTCATCGGCATTGCACAGCAGGCCGCGATTGGTGGCCAGTTGTGCTGAGGCCAAGGCGTTCTGGTACTGATTCAGGTCGCTGCTGTTCTGGCAGTACAAGTCGCCAATCTGGCTGATGGCCGAGACGCCGAGGCCGATCAGGTCGCAATGGCCGTGAGTGGTGTAGCCCTGGAAGTTGCGTTGCAGGGTTGATTCTTCCTGAGCAATTGCCAGCTCATCGTCGGGCAGGGCGAAGTGATCCATGCCGATGTAACGGTAGCCGGCGGCGGTCAGTTGTTCGATGGTGCGCTGGAGCATTTCCAGCTTCTGTGCCGGCGTCGGCAATTCGTCGCTGTTGATTCGCCGTTGTGGCAGGAAGCGCTCCGGCAAGTGCGCGTAGTTGAACACCGACAGGCGGTCCGGTTGCAGGTTGATCACTTCGTCGACCGTGCGGGCGAAGTTCTCCGGTGTCTGCCTTGGCAAACCGTAGATCAGGTCGATGTTGATCGAGCGAAATTGCAGCGTCCGTGCGGCGTCGATCACCGCCCGGGTTTCTTCCAGGCTTTGCAGGCGATTCACCGCGCGTTGCACGGCCGGGTCGAGGTCTTGCAGGCCGATGCTGACCCGGTTGAAACCCAGTTCGCGCAGCAGGCCCATGGTCGACCAATCGGCTTCGCGCGGGTCGATCTCGATGCCGTAGTCGCCGGAATCGTCCTCCAGCAAATTGAAGCTTTTACGCAACTGGGCCATCAGTTGACGCAGTTCGTCATGGCTGAGAAAGGTCGGTGTGCCGCCACCGAAATGCAATTGCTCGACCTTCTGCGCCGGGTCGAGATGGCAGGCGATCAGCTGGATTTCCTGCTCCAGGCGCTGCAAGTAGGGCAGGGCGCGGCCGCGATCCTTGGTGATGACTTTGTTGCAGGCGCAGTAGTAGCAGATGTTCGCGCAGAACGGCACGTGCACATACAGCGACAAAGGACGCAGGGCCTTGCGACTTTCGCGCAGCGCATGGAACAGGTCGAAGGTGCCGACATGACCATCGAACTGCACGGCGGTCGGGTAGGAGGTGTAACGCGGTCCCGCCAGGTCATAACGGCGGATCAGATCGGTATCCCAACGAATGGCGTCGAGCATCATGCGGGCATTCCCCCGGATAGGCTGGCAGTGTCGGCAAGTCTATGGGGTGCGGCGTTGGGGCATCTTGATTTGCATCAACGGTCAGGATTTGTGTTGTTGGTGCAGGCCTCTTCGCGGGCAAGCCTCGCTCCTACGTTGAATTACATTCCCCTGTAGGAGCGAGCGGTGCGACGATTCGACTTGCCCGCGAAGGCCGCGCCGCCGATTCAGTGCCCCATAAGCCAATGCTGATGCGGCCCCGGCAAGGTCCAGATGCCAAACAGCATCACCAGCAAGCCGCCCGTCATCCGTACGTACCGTTTGCGCAACAGCGCCGTGACCCGCTCGGCCGCCAGCCCCGTGGCGAGCAGCACCGGCCAGGTGCCCAGCCCGAATGCGAGCATCAGCAATGCACTGTCCAGCGCATTGCCCTGGCTCGCCGACCACAGCAACGTGCTGTAAACCAGCCCGCACGGCAGCCAGCCCCAGAGCGCGCCGAGCAACAAGGCTCGCGGCAGGCTCGACACTGGCAACAGCTTGTTCGCGACGGGCTGAATATGCCGCCACAGACCGCGACCGAGGCTTTCGATGCGGGTCAGGCCGCTCCACCAGCCGGCGAGATAAAGCCCCATGGCGATCAGCAGCAATCCGGCGAGGATACGCATGAACATCGCCGCCGGACTGTTCGCCACCGCCCAACCCGCCAGGCCGATCAGCAAGCCGGCCGCTGCGTAACTGAGAATTCGCCCGAGGTTGTAGGCCAGCAGCAATCGAAACCGGCGGCTGCGCTGTTCCTTGGGAATCGCCAGGGTCAACGCGCCCATCAAGCCGCCGCACATGCCCAGGCAATGCCCGCCGCCGAGCAGGCCCAGAATGACCGCCGACACCAGCAGGGGCGCCAGCTCAAACATGCGGGGGCGCCTTGTCGTCCGGTTTGGCCGGATGGCCGCTGGCCTCGTCGACCGCTGCGGTGTGGTTCGGGTCCTGGTCGTCGAACAGGATGCTGTGGGCCGGGCCGTCGAGGTCGTCGTACTGACCGCTGTCGACCGCCCAGAAGAAGATGTAGACCGCGATGGCGACGATCAGCAGTGCGGCCGGGATCATCACGTAGAGAGCTGGCATGGTGAGGCTCCATGCCCGCGCGGCTCAGGCCGGCAGCGGGCGGGTTTCTGGCGTGGCGCTGGCGGCCGGCGTGCTCGGCAGGCGAGTCAGGCGCAGGGCGTTCAGCACCACGGTCAACGAACTGATGGACATGCCGACCGCCGCCCACACCGGCGTGATCCAGCCGAGGGCGGCGAACGGCAACATGAGGCCATTGTACAGCCCGGCCCACAACAGGTTCTCGATGATGACCCGACGGGTGCGCCGAGCGAGGCTGAAGGCTTGCACCAGCGCGTCCAGGCGGTTGGACAACAGCACCGCATCCGCACTGGTTTTCGCCAGATCGGTGGCCGAACCCATGGCGACGCTGATGTCGGCGGCGGCCAGCACCGGCACGTCATTCACGCCGTCACCGAGCATCAACACCTTGCGTCCTTCTTTGTGCAACTGTTGCAGGACCTGCAATTTGTCGTCCGGACGCAAACCGCCACGGGCCTCGTCGATGCCCAGTTCGGCGGCGACGCTTGCGACCATCGGCGAGCTGTCACCCGACAGCAGCAACGTGCGCCAGCCGCGCGCCCGGCAGGCTTCCAGCAACGCGGGTGCATCGGCGCGCAAACGGTCGTCGAGGACGAACCATGCCAGCGGTCCGGCATTGTCGCCGAGCAGCAGCCATTGGCCGGCTTCATCCGGCATCAACGGGATGGCAGCGCCACTGAGTTCGCAGACAAAACCCGGTTGGCCGATGCGCAGGCGTTGCTTACCGACCACGCCTTCCAGGCCCAGCCCCGGCGTGCTGTGGACTTCTTCGGCGGCCAGTGGCGCGCGACCAAACGCACGGGCGATCGGGTGTTCGGAACGGTTTTCGAGGGCGGCGGCGAGGCCCAGGCATTGATCGCTGTCGAGCGCGCCGAGCGGGCGGATCGAGCGCAGCGCCAGGCGCCCTTCGGTGAGGGTGCCGGTCTTGTCGAAAATAACCGTGTCGATCTGGTTCAGGCCTTCCAGCACATGGCCGCGGGTCAACAACAAACCCAACTTGTGCAGCGTACCGGTGGCGGCAGTGAGCGCGGTCGGTGTGGCGAGGGACAAGGCGCAGGGGCAGGTCGCGACGAGCATCGCCAGGACAATCCAGAAGGCGCGCGATGAGTCCAGCTCCCACCACAGCAGACCAATGCAAGCGGATGCGATCAGCGTCAGCAGCAGGAACCATTGCGCGGCGTGGTCGGCGATCTCCGCCAGTCGTGGCTTCTCGGCCTGGGCGCGGTCCAGCAGGCGGACGATGGCAGACAGCCGGGTGTCCTGGCCGAGGGCGAGGACTTCCACGGTCAGCGCGCCTTCGACGTTCAGGGTGCCGGCGGTGACGGCGTCACCAAGCGTGCGCGGCTGTGGCAGGTATTCGCCAGTCAGCAGGGATTCGTCGATGCTCGACTGGCCGTCGAGGATCTTGCCGTCGGCCGGCAGGATCGCACCGGGATGCACCAGAACCTGATCGCCGACGCGCAGTTCGCTGAGCAGGATCCGCTCGCTCTGGCCGTCGGCGCTCAGGCGCAAACACGAGGCGGGCAGCAGATTGACCAGCTGTGCGGTGGCGGCGGCGGTGCGTTCGCGGGCGCGACGCTCCAGATAACGCCCGGCCAGCAGGAACAGCGCAAACATGCCGACGGCATCGAAATACAATTCGCCGACCCCGGTGATCGAAGTCCAGATCCCGGCGATGTAGGCACTGCCAATCGCCAGCGACACCGAAACGTCCATGGTCAGGTGGCGGGTACGCAAATCACGCATCGCCCCTTTGAAGAATGGCGCACAGCTGTAGAACACGATCGGCGTGGTGAGGAACAGCGCGACCCAGCGCAAGATGGTGTGCAGCTCCGGGCTGAGGTCGATGTTGAATTCCGGCCAGGTGGCCATGGTCGCCATCATCGCCTGGAACCACAGCAGCCCGGCAACCCCGAGTTGGCGCAGGGCCAGGCGGTTTTCGCTGGCCAGTTGTTCGCTGGCGCGGTCGGCCTGATAGGGATGGGCGGCGTAACCGATGTGGCGTAACTCGCTGAGCACCTGGCTCAGCGGCAATTGCGCATCGGCCCAGCGTACGTGCAGGCGATGGTTGGACAGGTTGAGGCGCGCTTCGGCCACCGCCGGCAAACCGCGCAGGTGTTTCTCGATCAGCCAGCCACATGCCGCGCAACTGATGCCTTCCATCAGCAGCGTGGTTTCGGCGAGTTCGCCATCGTGGCGCACGAAGGGTTTTTGCACGTCGGCGCGATCGTACAGCGCCAGTTCATCCACCAACTGCACCGGCAACGCTTCGGGGTTGGCCGAGGCTTCGCTGCGGTGCTGGTAATAGCTTTCCAGCCCACCGGCGACAATCGCTTCGGCCACCGCCTGACAACCCGGGCAGCAGAACTCGCGGGTTTCACCGAGGACGGCCGCGGTGAAGCGGCTGCCGGCCGGGACGGGCAGGGCGCAGTGGTAGCAGGGGGTTGGGGTGGTCATGATGTTGGATCTATGTCGTCTGGAAGGGCCTCATCGCGAGCAGGCTCGCTCCCACAGGGTTTTGTGAACGCCACAAATCTAATGTGGGAGCGAGCCTGCTCGCGATGCGCGAAGCGCTGGTTGTTACTTTTTCAGGTCTTCGGCGCCCTGCAGCGGTTCGTCACCCAGCAGCAGATCCTTGTCATGGCTGACCAGCTCTTCTTCGAACATACGCCAGATGTGGTCGTCCTGAGTACCCAGCAATTCGACAAAACGACGACCTTCAACCTTGTCGCTCAACTGGCCGATGTAGCGGCCCTGTTCGGTTTCGCTTTGGGCGAGGGTGATCTTGCGATCCTTCTCCGGCTGGGTCGGCGAGATCAGGTTCAGTTCGAGGGTTTTCGGTTGGCTGTTGCCGCTCAGGCGCAGGTCGACTTCGCCGGTCACGTCATCCAGGTGCACGCTGGCGCGCAGGAGCAGGGTTTGCGCCAGCAACTCACGGTCGAGGGAGCGGTTGATGCCTTTGCCGGCCTCGTAGTAGTTGTCGTTGACCAGGTTATCCGGGTTGTTCACCGCGATGGTCACCATGGACAAGGTCAAGGTCACCGAACAGGCGAGGATGGCAATGATGATCCACGGCCAAAGATGCTTGTACCAGGGACTTGCGGCGTTTGCTGCGGGCATGATCACTTCTCTTAACGAATTTGTGGGCCGATGAACCGGCTCTTGGCTTCAACGTGGATGCTCTCGTCATCGGCATCCTTGAGGATGAATTTCACCTCGTTAGTGCTCGATGGCAGTTTTTCCGGCGCGATGGACAGTTCCACCGGCTGGCTGAAAATTTCGCCGGCGGCGACCTTGATCTCGCGTTTGCCTTGCAGCTTGAGATCCGGCAGGCCGGCGGCTTCCAGCACGTAGGTGTGGTCGCGCTGATCCTTGTTCATGATCTTCAGGCTGTAGACGTTTTCAATCCGGCCTTCGGCGTTCTCGCGGTACAGCACGCGGTCTTTGCTGACGTCGAAACCGACCAGCGAACGCATGAAGAACGCCGTCGCCAGCAACGCCATCATCGCCAGCAATACAGCGGCGTAGCCGATCAGGCGCGGGCGCAGTTTATGGGTTTTTTGCCCGGACAGGTTGTGCTCGGTGGTGTAGCTGATCAGGCCGCGCGGGTAATCCATCTTGTCCATGATGCTGTCGCAGGCATCGATGCACGCAGCACAACCGATGCATTCGATTTGCAGGCCGTCGCGGATGTCGATGCCGGTCGGGCAGACCTGGACGCACATGGTGCAGTCGATGCAATCGCCCAGGCCCTGAGCCTTGTAGTCGATGCCTTTCTTGCGCGGCCCGCGGCTTTCACCGCGACGCGGATCGTAGGAAACGATCAGCGTGTCCTTGTCGAACATCACGCTCTGGAAGCGCGCATACGGACACATGTAAATGCACACCTGCTCGCGCAACCAGCCGGCGTTGCCGTAAGTGGCGAGGGTGAAGAACCCGACCCAGAAATACGACCAGCCATCCGCTTCGCCAGTGAAGAATTCGATGGTCAGTTCGCGGATCGGCGAGAAGTAACCGACGAAGGTCATGCCGGTTGCGAAGCCGATCAGCAGCCACATCGAGTGCTTGCTGAATTTACGCAGGAACTTGTTGGCGCTCATCGGCGCCTTGTCGAGCTTGATGCGCTGATTGCGATCGCCTTCGGTGACCTTCTCGCACCACATGAAAATCCACGTCCAGACGCTCTGCGGGCAGGTATAACCGCACCAGACACGACCGGCGTACACGGTAATGAAGAACAGGCCGAACGCGCTGACAATCAGAATGCCCGAGAGCAGGATGAAATCCTGCGGCCAGAACGTTGCGCCAAAAATAAAGAACTTACGCTCCGGCAGGTTCCACCAGACGGCTTGATGACCGCCCCAGTTCAGCCAGACCGTGCCGAAATACAACAGAAACAAAAACGCGCCGCCCATCATCCGCAGGTTACGGAACAGGCCAGTGAAGGCGCGGGTGTAGATCTTTTCTCGAGAGGCGTAGAGGTCGACGCTGTTGTTCGCGTTCTTGGCAGGCGGGGTAACGTCGTGTACCGGAATCTGGTTGCTCATCAGTTGCATCCCACGGCAGTGGAAAAATGCCTCGGTCAGTACATGCCGACCGCGGTCAAAAAGGGGTGTTGCAGTGGCGCAATGATACGCCTGTAGCTCTAGATCAAGGGTGCGACCTTTGGTCACGTTGGTGGAAACCAACTGACGGTGTAATGACTTGAATCAATTGACTGGTGAAATTATGGACGGTTTTGCGGGTGCCGACGTTCAATCGGCCCATGGATTGATCAGTGCAACGCCGCTGGATTGAAAGTCGCCGATATTGCGAGTGACCACCGTCAGACCATGCACCAGGGCAGTCGCTGCAATCAGCGCGTCGCTTTCGTTAGTGCTGTCTGGAACATGCAAGCCGGCACAGCGTAGGGCCACGGCGGCGTCGACGGGCAAGATTCTGGCATCAAAGGCTGGCATGACATGTCGCTTAAGCCAGGTACGCAATACCTTCCCCTGCGCGGGGTCACGACGCTCCATTCGCAGAACCCCGGTCTCCAGCTCCTTTAGGGTAATGGCCGAAATAAACATTCGTGGGGCGATGACGCTTTTGGCCCAGGCGACGACGTTTGCATCCGCCCGGGGTTTGCGCAATTCAGAAATTACATTGGTGTCGAGCAGAAACATCAGGACAGGTCCACGGGTCGATGAATGATCACGGCGCGCTCGGTTTCGAACTCGATGTCTGCCGCTTCCGGCATCACCAATAGATCGACAATGCTGGCGTTGCTGCCGGTGAGATTTTGGTAGTCCTCAATGCTTAGCAGTACATGGGCCGGCTTGCCACGGTCGGTGATGATAACCGGTCCCTGGCGCGTGGCTTTTTTGGCACTACTTGTGTCCTGATTGAATTCGCGGCTCGAGATAGTGGTGATGGCCATCATGGTTGGCCTCCTGAAAGCGGTAATGTAGAAACGTTACTACTTGATCCTCTGCTTCGGCAACCTGAATCCATGGAGAAGGTCGTACCGTTCGTCGTTTCAGTGACGAAGGTTGGCTGCCAGTGCCGAGGTCACTCACTTTGTTCTCAATGTGGCTGGTAATGCGTAGATATTGATAGATATCAGTTTTTATTGATGTGGCGATTGCATTGAAAGTTTGGCGGAGTATGTGGGTAAGTTGGTCGAGTTGGTTTTATAGTTGGTGTTCACAATTATATATATGTTGTTTATTGTTGTTCTGGTGAGTGTTGTTGTAGTTTGCTCTTCGCAGATGTGTTTTAAATGGATTTTGTGTGAGTGCGCTCACTATTAAATATTAGGGAAAGGGACAAGATGGAATTAAGCAAAGGATGGCAGTTGTTGGTGTTGTTGGTGTTGCTGGTAGGTGTGTGGGTAGTTCCTGTTGTGTCGTCGGCGCAAACGCCACGGCATATTGTGTTCGCTTCGGACCCGCAGTTTCCCTGGACCGATAACACTGACGCCCGGTTGCCGGAGTCCGATTCGCAGAAGCGGGAGCGCTCCCGGTGGCTGATCGAAACGCAGTACGACAGTATTGCCGACTTCAGGCGGCAACAGGGTGGGAGCGCGGCGGTTCCCGTGATGATCAATGGCGATATGACCGCCTTCGGTCATGCGGATGAGCGTTCCTATGTCCAGCAGACGCTGGATGCGAAACTTCAAGGGGATTATGACTACGGGTTGGGTAATCATGACTATCAAAATAACGTGGATGATTGTTTTCTGAATAATTGCGCCGCTGGAAGCATTGAAAATTTGAAGGAGCGCTATTGGGGGAAAGTCGGCAGTATGGATCTGGCGGCGCGGGCTTCATGGCCGAGCACCACTTATTACGGCAGTCTCGCGTACTCCAGGGATTATGGCGATGTGCACTTGGTGCAGTTACATAACGAGCCAACTTACTCGGTGACCTTCTCTTCGGGGACTTTTTTCAGCCCGACGGTTTTTGAAATTACCCCGGCTCTCGATTGGCTTGAACGTGACCTTCAGCAGGCACGCGCGCAGGGGAAAATCATTCTGCTGAACATGCATAAACCCAATGATTTTATGGGTGACTGGAGTCAGGAAAAACGGTTCAGGGATATGATCGAAAAGTATGAAGTGACTGCAATATTCGCCGGTCATCTTCATGGGCATGGCGGCACCATCTGGTACACGAACGGTGTGCCCGGTTTCATCAGCGGCAGTGCATCCCAGCAGACCTATCTGATCGCCAGTTTTTCCGAGGATCGCAAAAACCTGCACGTCTATGCGGTCGACAACAACCAGTGGCAAAAACGTGAGCTGATAGCGACAGTGCCGGTGACATGAATTCAGGCCCGTCGCCCATAAAAAAGGCCCCGCCAGATCACTGGCGGGGCCGTTTTTTGCATCAAGCGTTTGCCTTACTGGGCATCCGCCGCCGGAGCTTTCTCACCGTGAGACAAGCTGTAGACGTAAGCGGCCAGCAGGTGAACCTTGTCGTTACCTTGCAGCTGTTCTTGCGCAGGCATCTGGCCCTGACGGCCGTAACGGATGGTCTGCTGCAGTTGAGCGAAGCTCGAACCGTAGATGAACGCACCCGGGTGGGTCAGGTCAGGTGCGCCCATCGCTGGCGTCCCTTTGCCGGCCGGACCGTGGCACGCCACGCAGTTGGCGGCGAACAGTTTCTGCCCGGCAGCCGGGTCAGCCTTGGTGCCTTCCGGCAGCTTGCGGCCATCGAGGCTGGTCAGGACGAACGCAGCAACGTCCGCAACGCCTTGCTCGCCGATCACTTCAGCCCACGCCGGCATGACCGCGTGGCGGCCGCCCATGATGGTGGCCTTGATGGTTTGCGCTTCACCGCCCCAGCGCCAGTCGGCGTCGGTCAGGTTCGGGAAGCCATAAGCGCCTTTGGCGTCGGAGCCGTGGCAAACCGAGCAGTTGGAGGCGAACAAACGGCCACCCATCTTCAGGGCTTGCGGGTCCTTGGCGACTTCTTCGATCGGCATGGAAGCGAATTTGGCGAAGATCGGGCCGAACTTGGCGTCCGACTTGGCCATTTCCTTTTCCCACTCGTGAACGCCGGTCCAGCCGCTCTGGCCGTTGGCGAACGCGGTCTGCTTCTCGTTATCCAGGTAGTTGTAACCCGGCAGCAGGCCTTTCCAGTTGCCCAGGCCCGGGTACAGCACCAGGTAACCCAGGGCGAAAATGATGGTGCCCACGAACAGCATGAACCACCATTTCGGCAGCGGGTTGTCGTACTCCTCGATCCCGTCGAAGGAGTGGCCAACCGTTTCTTCGGTGGCTTCGCTGCGCTGGCCCTTGCGGGTGGACAGCAACAGCCAGGTCAGGGCGAAGATGGTGCCGAGACTGAGGACTGTGACGTACAGACTCCAGAACGTAGTCATTCTTTGTTACTCCTAGAAGCTTGCTCGACGTGCTTGATGGCTTCGGGATCATCCGCGAAAGGCAGCAAGGTCGCGTCTTCAAACTCCGACTTGCGCTTGGGGCTGAACACCCACAACGCCAGACCGATGAAGGCCACCATCACAACAACGGTGCCCAGGCCACGAATCATCCCGATATCCATCTAAATCACCGTTTGCTTTTGATGATGGTGCCCAGGCCTTGCAGATAGGCCACCAGCGCGTCCATTTCGGTTTTGCCCTTCACAGCATCCTTGGCACCGGCGATGTCTTCGTCGGTGTAAGGGACGCCGAGCGTGCGCAAGACTTCCATTTTCTTGGCGGTGTCTTTGCCGTCGAGCTTGTTTTCCACGAGGAACGGGTAGGCCGGCATTTTCGACTCGGGCACTACGTTGCGCGGGTTGTACAAATGCGCACGCTGCCAGTCATCGGAGTAACGACCGCCGACACGGGCCAGGTCCGGACCGGTACGCTTGGAACCCCACAGGAACGGGTGGTCCCAGACGCTTTCACCGGCAACCGAGTAGTGGCCGTAGCGTTCGGTTTCAGCACGGAACGGGCGGATCATCTGCGAGTGGCAGCTGACACAACCGTTGGCGATGTAGATGTCGCGGCCTTCCAGTTCAAGGGCGGTACGAGGCTTCATGCCTTCGACCGGCTTGTTGGTGACGTCCTGGAAAAACAGCGGAACGATCTGGGTCAGGCCGCCGATGCTGACGGCGATGACCATGAAGAAGGCCAGCAGGCCAATATTCTTCTCGACTGCTTCATGCTTCATCAGTGAGCTCCAACTACAGCAATCTGTTCGGCGGCTTCAGCTTCGGCCGGGTTCGAGGCACGTACGGTACGCCATACGTTGTAGGCCATGAGCAGCATGCCGGTGGCGAAGAATGCGCCGCCCAATGCGCGAACGATGAAGCCCGGGTGGCTGGCTTGCAGCGCTTCGACGAACGAGTAGGTGAGGGTGCCGTCGTCGTTGATTGCACGCCACATCAGACCCTGGGTGATGCCGTTGACCCACATCGAAGCGATGTACAGCACGGTACCGATGGTCGCGAGCCAGAAGTGTGCGTTGATCAGGCCGATGCTGTGCATCTGCGCGCGACCGAACAGTTTCGGGATCATGTGGTAGATCGCGCCGATCGAGATCATCGCTACCCAGCCAAGAGCGCCGGCGTGTACGTGGCCGATGGTCCAGTCGGTGTAGTGCGACAGCGAGTTGACGGTCTTGATCGCCATCATCGGACCTTCGAAGGTCGACATGCCGTAGAACGCCAGCGATACCACGAGGAAACGCAGGATCGGGTCGGTGCGCAGCTTATGCCAGGCGCCCGACAGGGTCATCATGCCGTTGATCATGCCGCCCCAGCTTGGTGCCAGCAGAATGATCGACATGGCCATGCCCAGCGACTGCGCCCAGTCCGGCAGCGCGGTGTAGTGCAGGTGGTGCGGACCGGCCCAGATGTACAGGGTGATCAGCGCCCAGAAGTGCACGATGGACAGGCGATAGGAGTAGATCGGACGCTCGGCCTGCTTCGGAACGAAGTAGTACATCATCCCGAGGAAGCCGGTGGTCAGGAAGAAACCTACGGCGTTGTGGCCGTACCACCACTGGATCATCGCATCCGTCGCACCGGCGTAGGCCGAGTAGGACTTGAAGAAGCTGACCGGCAGCGAGGCGTGGTTGACGATGTGCAGCATCGCCGTCACGACGATGAAGGCACCGTAGAACCAGTTGCCCACATAGATGTGCTTGGTCTTGCGCTTGGTGATGGTGCCGAAGAACACCAGACCGTAGGTGACCCAGACGATGGCCAGCAGAATAGCCAGGGGCCATTCCAGCTCAGCGTATTCCTTGGTGGTGGTGTAACCCAACGGCAAGGTAACGATGGCGCCGACGATCACCGCTTGCCAACCCCAGAAGGTGAAGGCCGCGAGGCTGTCGGAAATCAGTCGCGTTTGGCAGGTTCGCTGCACGACGTAATAAGAAGTGGCAAACAGTGCACAACCACCAAAGGCGAAAATCACCAGGTTAGTGTGCAACGGGCGCAGGCGTCCAAAGCTCGTCCACGGCAGACCGAAGTTCAACTCCGGCCAGACCAGTTGCGAGGCGATGAAGACACCGAGCCCCATGCCAAGGATCCCCCAGACCACCGTCATGATGGCGAACTGGCGGACTACCTTATAGTTATAAGCAGTCGGACTGATTGCTGTGCTCATTCTAAGGTTCCACGGTTTGGGTGTTTTATTAGGAGTAAAAATCGGCCGCAAGTATGGAGAAAGCAGGGGGTCATTGCAACGCGCCATGACCTGGGTCAATGCTTTCAAAAGCTGATTCTGCGGCCTTTCCATGCGCCGCGTAAGGACAAAATCGCCCTCGGACAAAATGTCGCAGCGAACGAAAATGATGAGAGGGTCAGGTCAGTTGTAACGGGGTGTGTTCAAACGCAACGATCGGGTGACCGATGGCAATTGGCACGACAGCCGGTATCTACCAGCCTTTGCGGCTTGTCATCGAGCTGATTCGTCGAACACATCGGGTCGGGTCGACCTGGAACCGGCTCAAGCCAGTCCGCATCGGGGCAAGCTTAGACCCGAATCTGGTGAACCGAAAGGCGGACTAACGGAGGGGTGCGACAATGGGTCGCAAAGGGGCAGGGAACTGCCGCATCCGAGAAGAATGCGGCAGCAGAGCGGTCAAGAATTATTCGCTTTTGCCTTCCGCCTGCAAACGCTCTGTATTCAGACCGTGGGACAGGCTGTACACATAAGCGGCCAGCAGTTGCACTTTGTCGTTGCCGAGCAGTTCGTTCTGCGCCGGCATATGGCCCTGGCGGCCATGGCGGATCGTTTGTTGCAGTTGCGCCAGGCTTGTACCGTAGATAAAACCGGCCGGTTGCGTCAGGTTCGGCGCACCCATGGCTTCAGTGCCCTGGCCGTTTGCCCCATGACAGGCTACGCAGGTGGTGCTGAATGCTTGCTGTCCGGCTTGCAGGTCGGCGGTGTCGCCAGCCGGCAATGGCAGGCCGGCCAGTTCATGACGCACATACGCGGCAACGTTTTTCACGCCGGCTTCACCGAGGATTTCACCCCAGGCCGGCATCGCCGCCATGCGTCCACCCATGATCGTGGTCTTGATCATCTCGGCGTCACCGCCCCAGCGCCAGTTGCTGTCGGCCAGGTTCGGGAAGCCGAAAGCGCCCTTGGCATCCGAGCCGTGGCACACCGAGCAGTTCGAGGCGAACAGGCGACCGCCCATTTTCAACGCTTGCGGGTCCTTGGCCACTTCTTCCACCGGCATGGCGGCGAATTTGGCGAAGATCGGTCCGAACTTCGCGTCGGCCTTGTTCATCTCCTTTTCCCATTCGTGAACGCCGGTCCAGCCGTTCTCGTAACCCGGCAGGATGCCTTTCCAGTTGCCCAGGCCCGGGTAAAGAATCAGGTAGCCCACGGCGAACACCAGCGTGCCGGCGAACAGCATGAACCACCACTGCGGCAGCGGATTGTCGTACTCCTCGATGCCGTCGAAGCTGTGGCCCATGGTCTGGTCGACGCTGCCCTTGGTTTCGCCCTTGCGGGTGCCGATCAGCAGCCAGGTCAGGCCGATCAGGCTGCCGATGGTCAGTACGCAGATCCACGTACTCCAGAAAGTGGTCATGACCGGGTACTCCTTGCTTCAGGTTCTTGGGTGCTATCGGCTTGTGGCTCATCGGCGAACGGCAGCAAACGTGCTTCGGCGAACTCCGGATTGCGCTTGCTGTTGAACACCCACAACGTCAGGCCAACAAAGGCCACGAACACCACGACCGTGCCCAGGCCGCGAATCAATCCACTGCTCATTACGCTCATTATTTCAAAGGGCATGGCTCACCTCTTGCTCTTGATGGCAGTGCCGAGCACTTGCAGGTAGGCGACCAGTGCGTCCATTTCGGTCTTGCCCTTGAGCGATTCGACCGAGCCTGCGATGTCGGCATCGGTGTATGGCACGCCGAGGGTGCGCATCGCCTTGATCTTGGTTTCGGTGTGGCTGCTGTCGAGCTGATTGGCCACCAGCCATGGATAGGCAGGCATCTTCGATTCCGGCACCACGTTGCGCGGGTTGTACAAGTGCGCGCGGTGCCAGTCTTCGGAGTAGCGACCGCCGACACGGGCCAGGTCCGGACCGGTACGCTTGGAACCCCACAGGAACGGGTGATCCCAGACGCTTTCCCCGGCCACCGAGTAGTGACCGTAGCGCTCGGTCTCGGCGCGGAACGGCCGGATCATCTGCGAGTGGCAACCGACGCAGCCTTCGCGGATGTAAATGTCGCGACCTTCCAGTTGCAGCGCGGTGTAGGGCTTCATGCCTTCCACCGGTTTATTGGTCACGTCCTGGAAGAACAGCGGGACGATCTGCGTCAGGCCGCCGATGCTCACGGCCAGGACCATCAGCAGCATCAGCAGGCCGACGTTTTTTTCGATTGTTTCGTGTTTCATCTCGGACTCCTCAGGCCATCTGCGCGGCAGCGGCGACTTCGGCAGGCTGCGAGGCCCGCACGGTGCGCCAGGTGTTGTAAGCCATCAGGAACATGCCGCTGAGGAAGATCGCACCGCCCACCAGTCGCACGATGAAGCCTGGGTGGCTGGCCACCAGGGTTTCGACGAAGGAGTAGGTCAGCGTGCCGTCTTCGTTGACTGCGCGCCACATCAGGCCCTGGGCGATGCCGTTGACCCACATCGAGGCGATGTACAGCACGGTGCCGATGGTGGCGAGCCAGAAGTGCGCGTTGATCAGGCCGATGCTATGCATCTGCGGGCGACCGAAGATTTTCGGGATCATGTGGTACAGCGCGCCGATGGAAATCATCGCCACCCAGCCGAGTGCGCCGGCGTGCACGTGGCCGATGGTCCAGTCGGTGTAGTGGGAGAGGGCGTTCACGGTCTTGATCGCCATCATCGGCCCTTCGAAGGTCGACATGCCGTAGAACGCGAGCGAGACCACGAGGAAGCGCAGGATCGGGTCACTGCGCAACTTATGCCAGGCACCGGAGAGCGTCATCATCCCGTTGATCATGCCGCCCCAGCTTGGCGCCAGCAGAATCAGCGACATCACCATGCCCAGCGACTGCGCCCAGTCCGGCAGCGCGGTGTAGTGCAGGTGGTGCGGACCGGCCCAGATATACAGGGTGATCAGCGCCCAGAAGTGCACGATCGACAGGCGATAGGAATACACCGGACGCTCGGCCTGTTTCGGCACGAAGTAGTACATCATCCCGAGGAAGCCGGCGGTTAGGAAAAAGCCTACGGCGTTGTGGCCGTACCACCACTGCACCATGGCATCGGTCGCACCGGCGTACAGCGAGTAGGACTTGGTGAAACTCACCGGCAGCTCAAGGTTGTTGACGATGTGCAAAATCGCCACGGTGATGATGAAACCACCGAAGAACCAGTTGCCCACATAGATGTGCTTGGTCTTGCGCTTGGCCAGCGTGCCGAAAAACACGATGGCGTAGGCGACCCAGACGATGGTGATCAGGATGTCGATCGGCCATTCCAGCTCGGCGTATTCCTTGGAACTGGTGTAACCCAGCGGCAGGCTGATCGCCGCCAGCAGAATCACCAGTTGCCAGCCCCAGAAGCAGAACGCGGCGATTTTCGGCGCAAACAGTTGCGTCTGGCAGGTGCGTTGCACCGAATAGAACGAACTGGCGAACAGGGCGCAACCGCCGAACGCGAAGATCACCGCGTTGGTGTGCAGCGGGCGCAAGCGGCCGAAACTGGTCCACGGCAAATTGAAGTTGAGTTCGGGCCAGACCAATTGAGCCGCGAGAAAAACCCCGAGCCCCATGCCGACGATGCCCCACACCACCGTCATAATGGCGAATTGGCGGACCACCTTGTAGTTGTAGGCGGTACTGATAGAAGTGTTCATGGTTCCCCATCCACGGTTCAGCCGAAAGGGCGTTCGCGCAAGGCAGACGCTCCCTTCGCCTGGAGTTATAGGCAGACTAAAAGCGAGGCAAGCATGGACAAAGAGCACAAGGCCAGTATTGACGGGGATCAATGGGCGCAGTGTGTGCGGGAGCATGGATGGCTGTGGAATGAAGCCGCTTCAACGGTTTCGGGTGAGCCTGTGACGCTGATTCTTGCGCATGGCGCCGGGGCACCGATGGACAGCGCCTGGATGAACGACATGGCCGCGCGCCTTGCTGCGCAGGGCGTCAACGTGCTGCGCTTCGAGTTCCCCTACATGGCGCAACGACGTGTCGATGGCGGCAAGCGTCCCCCGAACCCGGCACCGAAACTGCTGGAGTGCTGGCGTGAGGTGTACGCCGTGGTGCGACGCCATGTCACTGGCCGCCTGGCCATTGGCGGCAAGTCCATGGGCGGGCGGATGGCGAGTCTTTTGGCCGATGAGCTCGAAGCCGATGCGTTGGTGTGCCTCGGCTATCCGTTCTATGCCGTAGGTAAGCCGGAGAAACCCCGGGTCGAGCATCTGGCTGCGCTGAAGACCCGGACGCTGATTGTCCAGGGTGAGCGCGATGCGCTGGGGAATCGTGAGGCGGTAGAGGCTTATGCGTTGGCGCCGAGTATCGAGGTGTTCTGGCTGGTGGCGGGGGATCATGATTTGAAGCCGTTGAGGGCCTCGGGGTTTACGCATGAGCAGCATTTGGCGGCTGCGGCGCAAAAGGCATCCGAGCTTATCCGTTGAAGTTTTGGTTTCAGTAGGTCAGGACGTATTGCACAAAGCCCATGATGTATTCAACTGGGCTCTGTGCCGTACTGATCTTGATAGAGGGCTAAATCCGTTACTCGTGAAACAGATCATTCTTTCACAGGACGCCATTCAGTCATTTCGAAACTACCTTTTGGTTCCAGGTCATAGTTGGTCTTGAATTTAGCGCTAAAACATCCTACGACGTGTCCTTTTTCCACATCGATTTCGATTTCCAAAGTGCCTTCGTTTGCGTGTACAGATTTGTATTTAATGTGGTCTGGGGTCCCAGGTAATGAATGTGTGTGTCTGATAATTAACCCATCGTTCAAATTATAAGTGCGCTTCAGTGGTTCCTTGTCGAAATGAGGAATCCACATGTCGTAATCAAAGTAGTCCTCGTTGTCGGGACTTCCTGTAGCCCCCTTGAAAACCCAGACAAGGCCACTATTGAGCTCGGTTTGATAAAATTTTGTTGCTTGGGCTTTTGTTTCTATATTCCGATCTTTCCATTTGAATTCGTCATCTGGCATGGAAGTATGATCGTTACTCGGCATGAGTATGTCAGGATTGTTCATGAGTAGCCTCTTCAGTGATTAAGATTTTTGTTCATGGTGCCAATCGTGATAACGCGATCCAGAGTTTAGTGAATAGTATTTTTTTAGCTACTGTCATAGTTGTCAGCTATACGGTGACTTTTGTTTGTGCTAGTGGTTTTTAGCCGTTTGGCACATTCGATCAGGACAGGTATTCCGTATTCATAAGCTTGTTAAGCCATTGCTTCCACACCAACGTCTACCTCCGCGCTGTACTCCGCGTCCAGTGCATTTTGAGTTCGACTATTCTTCAAATAAACCGACATTAGTGCTTGGTTGAAACCTTCCGCGAAGGTTCGCATAGTGTCTTGGTCGAGCGCGGTGGTCAGGTCGAATTCAATAACTCTCATGTTCAAACCTGCGGCGCCAGTGCGGTGGGTGCGCAACTTAGTGGTCGGAGCCTGGCACTCGCCGGCGGTTCGTTACAGGCGCAGGATGCTGCGGCTTTGAGTATCCACAGACAATCGGCTTAATGTAGGCAGTATCGCAGCGCCAGCCATCAAGCTGGAGTCGGGTGCCGCCGCAACTATCGTCGTCGCTGATCGTGCAGGGCGAGCGAGATACGCTGGGTAATCGGGAAGCGGTCGAGGGATATGTGTTATCGCCGGCTATCGAGGTGATGTGGCTGCCGGCGGGGGATCATGATTTGAAGCCGTTGAAGGCTTCGGGGTTTACGCATGAGCAGCATTTGGCGGCTGCGGTGGGGAGGGTGGATGAGTTTCTTCAGCGAGGTCATTCCTTACAGAAATGACCTCATCGCTAGCAGGTGCTCCGAAGTTTTGCCACGCACACACATGTGCGCTCAACAAAAACGTGCGAGGAGCCTGATCACGAAGAGGTCATGAGAGCCATCGTTCTTGGATCGGCACTTTTGCCTTCCTGCTTCATGTGTTATTGGTCGGCTCTTTTCAAATCGAATGTGCCTATCGGATTCATTCGATAGCCCCCGCTATAAAAAATTGCATTGAAATCGCCATGCACTGTCCCCTTGGCTGGATCGAGCCTGATAGTAAGTTCCGCCTTGTCTGCCAGGGTGGATGTGAAGTTAGGTGCGGGGGGAACTGAATGGATATGGAATACGTAAAACCACTGCCCATCCCCAATCTTGTAGGTTTTCTCTAGCAGGTCTTCACCCTCATAAGGCACTGAGAATTGAAGCGCGAAGAACGTACCGTCTTCAGTCTTGCCGGTAGAACCTTGGAAAACCCAATTGTCGATACCAGGTCCGCCACGAAACGCCGTAAATAAAGTAGATTCAGCGTAGATCGGTTCCCCTGTGAATCTCCAGTGAAAATCGTTACCAGCTGCCTGACTTTTATGGTCGTCCGGGAAAATAATAGGAAAAGCACTCATCGAAAAAATCCTTTTCTGTTTAAAGTCGAAGGAAGTAAATGCCGGGTGTAACGGCATTTAAATGCTACCCCACCGTACTGGCGTGTCTACTGTCATAACTGACAGTTGGGTGCGTACTTTCAGCTGAGTTTCGCGCAGTGGCGGCCAAATGCGCGCTGTCGATTTTTGACTTTCATCAGGCAATAAAAAACCCGGAGGCTTTCACCGTCCGGGTTTTTTTTTCCAGCATCAATCAGCGGTTAAACCGCTCCACCAACGAATACTGGGTATTCGCCGTTTTCGTCAGCTCTTCACTCAACAACGCCGAGTGTTGCGCCTGTTCCGACGTCTGGTCGGCCAGTTGCGAGATGTTGCTGATGTTGCGGCTGATTTCTTCGGCCACCGAGCTTTGCTCTTCGGTCGCGGCCGCAATCTGGGTGGTCATGTCGGTGATGTGTGCCACCGCTTCGCTGATCCCGACCAGTGCCTGATCCGCTTCGAGCACCCGTGCCACACCTTCTTCCGCCTGGCGATGCCCGGATTCCATGGTTTGCACGGCGGTGCTGGCGGTTTGCTGGAGCTTGGCGATCAGGGCGTGAATCTGCCCGGTGGATTCGCTGGTGCGTTGCGCCAATTGGCGAACTTCGTCGGCAACCACCGCAAAGCCGCGACCCATCTCGCCGGCACGCGCCGCTTCGATGGCGGCGTTCAGCGCCAGCAGGTTGGTCTGGTCGGCGATGCCTTTGATCACGTCGACCACGCCGCCGATTTCATCGCTGTCCTTGGCCAGTTGCGTCACGGTCAGACCGGTTTCGCCGACCACCTCGGACAGGCGCTGAATGGCTTCGCGGGTTTCCCCGGCGATGTCACGGCCGCGCCCGGTCAGGCGATTGGCTTCTTGAGTCGCGTCCGCCGTGCGTTGCACGTGGCTGGCGACTTCCTGTGTGGTGGCGGCCATCTGATTGACGGCGGTGGCCACCTGCTCGGTTTCGACGCGCTGACGTTCCAGGCCGGTGGAGCTGCTGTGAGCCAGTGTGTCGGACTGTTTCGCCTGGTCGCTCAGGTGCTCGGCGGTGTCCTGCAGACGGGTCAGGCAGGTTTTCAGGCGGGCTTCCTGGCTGAGGATCGACATCTCCAGACGCGCCTGGGCACCACGGCTGTCGGTGTACATCTGTGCGATCAGCGGGTCGGAGGTGGTCTGCTCGGCCAGGCGCAGCAAGCGCTTGAGGCCGCGCTGTTGCCAGCTCAACCCCAGCAGGCCCAATGGCACCGAAAGACCGGCGGCCAAGGCAAAACCCCATTGGGAGTTGAGCGTGGCACCGATCATGAAGCTCAGCTGGCTGACCAGAATGAACGGCAACCAGTCCTGCAGGACCGGCAGCCATTTATCGGTGGAAGGAATCGCTGACTTGCCCTGGTTGATGCGTTGGTAGAGCGCTTCGGCACGCTGGATCTGCTCGGCGGTGGGTTTGACCCGCACCGACTCGTAACCGATCACCTGGTTGCCATCGAACACCGGTGTGACGTAGGCGTTAACCCAGTAGTGGTCACCGGTCTTGCAGCGATTCTTGACAATGCCCATCCATGGCAAGCCTTGTTTCAATGTGCCCCACATGTGCGCGAACACCGCGGCCGGTACGTCGGGGTGACGAACCAGGTTATGCGGTGCACGGATCAGTTCCTCGCGGGAATACCCACTGATTTCGACGAAAGCGTCGTTGCAGTAGGTGATCACGCCCTTGGCATCGGTGGTGGAGATCAACCGTTGCTGAGCCGGGAAGGTCCGTTCGCGTTGTGTAATGGGCTGGTTGTTACGCATGGCTTTTTTCAATCCGCAAGGCTTTGAGAGGTTGTCGGCACCGTCAGGGATTTATTGAAGAATATTTTTCAATAATCAGCGGCGCGTCGCAAAACGACCGTTGCGTCAGCCCGCCAGCATCGGATAGGTGAACAGGCTGAAATGCAGCAGGTTCAAACCGAAATGCGTGGCAATGGCCGCACCTAACCCGCCGAAACGGTAGGCCAGACCATAGCCGACACCTGCCAGACTCGCCAGCAACACCCATTGCCAGCCAGCGCCCGCATGCACCAGGCCAAACAACAGCGAGGCGAGCAGCAGCGCCAGGTTTTCACCATAAGGCAGGTGTTTAAAGTACCGGCTGAGGCCGCCCTGAAGGTAGCCGCGAAACAGCGCTTCTTCCACCAGCGTCACCAGCAACAGGTTATTGAACAGCCACAGCCAGGCCTGATCAGGCCATTTGGGGGCCCAACTGATCACACCCAACAACAGCGCGCCACCCAATGCCAGCACGCTGCTCAGTGTCAGCCCCAGCAGCGCGGCGGGAATGGAAAGCCGTAGCGAATGCCGGCCGACAATCCACGGGCAGACCAGCAACAGCCAGAAACCAATCAGCGGTTTGTCCAGATTAAGGTACAGCGCAAACGGTACGGCATCGTCGGTAATACGATGCGGATTGATACCGCGACCGTTGTAGAAGCCGGGGAGCCAGTGCATCGCCAGTGCCAGCGCCATGAAAATGAACAGGCCGTGACCGAGGTAGTGGCCGATCCGGACCTGTTGCTGACGCACGGCGAAACCGGCGATCAGTAGCAATGCGACCGAGATAAGCGCCAGCCAGCCGAGATGGCCGTAGGACAGCGCCATGGCATAACCGAGGGAGAGCAGGGCCAGGAAGGTCCATGGCAAAGCAAACATCTGAAGTCCTTGTGTTCGAAATTCTGCGGGTCGCCTCGGTCCACTGTAGGAGCAAGCTTGCTCGCGATGGCGGAGTATCAGGCGGCACTGATATTGGATGTTACGGCCCCATCGCGAGCAGGCTCGCTCCCACAGTGGTCTTGTGTGGGGCTATAAAAGCGCGGCGATTATAGAGGTGTGTCCGCAAACAAAAACACCGCCCGAAGGCGGTGTCTTTTTCTGCAAACACTTACGACGCAATCAACTGCCGCAACACGTAATGCAAAATCCCCCCAGACTTGAAGTACTCGACTTCATTCAGCGTATCGATCCGGCACAATACCTCGATCTTCTCGCGGCTGCCGTTTTCACGGGTGATGATCAGCGTCAGGTTCATTCGCGGCGTCAGCTCGACGCCGCTCAGGCCCTGAATGTCCAGGGTCTCCTTGCCGGTCAGATTGAGGCTCTTGCGGTTCTGATCCAGCTTGAACTGCAAGGGCAACACGCCCATGCCGACCAGATTGGAGCGGTGAATCCGCTCGAAGCTTTCAGCGATGACCGCTTTCACGCCCAACAGATTGGTGCCCTTGGCCGCCCAGTCGCGGCTGGAACCTGTGCCGTATTCTTGCCCGGCAATCACCACCAGCGGCGTGCCCGAGGCTTGGTAACGCATGGCCGCGTCGTAGATCGCCAGTTTTTCCCCGGTAGGAATGTAAATCGTATTGCCGCCTTCCTCGCCGCCGAGCATCTCGTTGCGAATGCGGATGTTGGCAAAGGTGCCGCGCATCATCACTTCATGGTTGCCGCGACGGGAGCCGTAAGAGTTGAAGTCCCGCGGCTCCACACCTTTACCGCGCAGGTAATGGCCGGCGGGGCTCTCGGTCTTGATGTTGCCGGCGGGGGAGATGTGGTCGGTGGTCACCGAGTCGCCGAGCAGCGCAAGGACCCGTGCGCCCGCGACGTCCTTGACCACGGGCGGCGGTCCGCCGATGTCGTCGAAAAACGGTGGGTGCTGGATGTAAGTCGAATCGTCCTGCCAGACATAAGTCGCCGCTTGAGGCACTTCAATTGCCTGCCATTGCTCGTCGCCGGCAAACACTTCGGCGTATTCCTTGTGGAACATCGCGGTGTTGACCTGATTCACCGCGTCGGCGATTTCTTGGGTGCTTGGCCAGATGTCCCGCAAGTAAACCGGGTTGCCGTCCTTGTCGTCACCCAATGGCTCGCTGCTGATATCAATGCGCACCGTGCCGGCCAGCGCAAACGCGACGACCAGCGGCGGTGAGGCCAGCCAGTTGGTTTTCACCAGCGGATGCACGCGGCCTTCGAAGTTGCGGTTGCCCGACAGCACCGAGGCGACGGTCAGGTCGGCTTTCTGGATGGCTTTTTCGATTGGCTCCGGCAGCGGTCCGGAGTTGCCGATGCAGGTGGTGCAGCCATAACCGACCAGGTCGAAACCGAGTTGATCCAGGTATTGCGTCAGCCCGGCAGCCTTGTAGTAGTCGGTCACCACTTTGGAACCGGGAGCGAGCGAGCTTTTCACCCACGGTTTGCGTTTGAGGCCTTTTTCCACGGCTTTCTTCGCCACCAGGCCGGCGGCCATCATTACGCTCGGGTTGGAGGTGTTGGTGCAGGAGGTGATTGCGGCGATGACCACTGCGCCGTTTTTCAAGCGATAGGTTTGACCTTCAAAATCGTAGTCGGCTTCACCGGCCAAGTCGGCATTGCCCACCGCAACGCCACCGCCGCCTTCACTTTCGAGGCGACCTTCTTCCTTGCTGGCAGGTTTGAATTGCAGGTCGGTGAAGTCGCTGAATGCTTGCGCGACATTCGGCAACGACACCCTGTCCTGTGGGCGTTTCGGCCCGGCGAGGCTGGCTTCGACGCTGCGCATGTCCAGCGCCAGGCTGTCGGTGAACACCGGCTCCTTGCCCGGCTGGCGCCACAGGCCTTGCGCCTTGCTGTAGGCCTCGACCAGTTTCACGGTTTCAAGTGGACGACCGGACAGGCGCAGATAATCCAGAGTGATGTCATCCACCGGGAAAAAGCCGCAGGTGGCGCCATATTCCGGGGCCATGTTGGCGATGGTCGCGCGGTCGGCCAGCGGCAGGTCGGCGAGACCGTCGCCGTAGAACTCGACGAATTTGCCGACCACACCTTTCTTGCGCAGCATCTGGGTCACGGTCAGCACCAGGTCGGTGGCGGTGATGCCTTCCTTCAATTTGCCGGTGAGTTTGAAGCCGATCACTTCTGGAATGAGCATCGACACCGGTTGGCCGAGCATCGCCGCTTCCGCTTCGATCCCGCCGACACCCCAGCCGAGCACGCCGAGGCCATTGATCATGGTGGTGTGGGAATCGGTGCCGACCAGCGTGTCGGGGAACGCATAGGTGCGGCCGTCTTCATCCTTGGTCCAGACCGTGCGGCCGAGGTATTCGAGGTTCACCTGATGGCAAATCCCGGTGCCCGGCGGCACCACGCTGAAGTTGTCGAAAGCGCTCTGGCCCCAGCGCAGAAAGGCGTAACGCTCGCCGTTGCGCTGCATCTCAATGTCGACGTTCTGTTCGAAGGCGCTGGCGCTGCCGAACTTGTCGACCATCACCGAGTGGTCGATCACCAGGTCCACCGGCGACAGTGGATTGATCCGCTGCGGGTCGCCTCCGGCCTTGGCCATGGCGGCGCGCATGGCGGCCAGGTCGACCACGGCGGGAACGCCGGTAAAGTCTTGCATCAAGACGCGGGCGGGGCGGTACTGGATCTCGCGGTCGGAGCGGCGTTCCTTGAGCCACGCGGCAATCGCTCGCAGGTCGGCGCCGGTCACGGTTTTTTCGTCTTCCCAGCGCAGCAGGTTTTCCAGCAGCACTTTCAACGACATCGGTAGCTTGTCGAGATCACCGAGGCTTTTGGCGGCATCGGGCAGACTGAAATAATGGTAGGTCTTGTCGTCGACTTGCAGGGTTTTAAGGGTTTTCAGGCTATCGAGGGACGGCATTACGATCACTCCTTAAAGTCCGCACGGCTACGGACTGAGGGGACGGACAGAGCTTTCAACCTAGCCCCGTTTGAACGTTAAAGCTAATAACCGGACTCTATGGGCAAGTCCGAGGTTCCGAACTCGGCTATCATGCGCCGGTTTTCGTGACAGGCTTTGCTTCAACGCAAGTCTGGGCATCGCGCAGTGGCTGAATTCTTCGCCAACTGCCCAGGAGTAAGAATGAACACCCTCTTTATGCATTGCCGGCCGGGCTTCGAAGGCGAAGTCTGTTCCGAGATTTCCGAACACGCCGCACGGCTGAACGTGGCCGGTTATGCCAAGGCAAAAACCGCCAGCGCCTGCGCCGAATTCATCTGCACCGAAGAAGACGGCGCCGAGCGCCTGATGCGCGGTCAGCGTTTCGCCGAGCTGATCTTCCCGCGCCAATGGGCGCGGGGGATTTTCATCGACCTGCCGGAAACCGACCGTATCAGCGTGATCCTCGCGCACATGGCGGATTTCCCGCTGTGCGGCAGCCTGTGGCTGGAAATGGTCGACACCAACGACGGCAAAGAGCTGTCGAACTTCTGCAAGAAATTCGAAGTGCACCTGCGCAAGGCGCTGATGGCGGCCGGCAAACTGGTGGAAGACGCGAACAAGCCGCGTTTGCTGCTGACGTTCAAGAGTGGTCGCGAAGTGTTCATGGGCCTGGCCGAGTCGAACAACTCGGCCATGTGGCCGATGGGCATTCCACGCCTGAAGTTTCCGCGCGAGGCGCCGAGCCGTTCGACGTTGAAGCTGGAAGAGGCGTGGCACCATTTCATCCCGCGCGATCAGTGGGACGAGCGTCTGCACAGCGACATGACCGGCGTCGACCTCGGCGCGGCGCCGGGCGGCTGGACCTGGCAACTGGTCAATCGTGGCATGCTGGTGACCGCCATCGACAATGGCCCGATGGCTGAAAGCCTGATGGATACTGGTCTGGTGCAGCATTTGATGGCCGACGGCTTCACCTTCAAGCCACGGCAGCCGGTGGACTGGATGGTCTGCGACATCGTCGAGAAACCGGCACGCAACGCGGCGATGCTGGAAGAGTGGATTGGCGAAGGGCATTGCCGCGAAGCGGTGGTCAACCTCAAGCTGCCGATGAAGCAGCGTTACGCCGAGGTGAAACGCTTGCTGGAGCGCATTGCCGACGGTTTCAAGGAGCGCGGGATTCGCGTCGAGATCGGCTGCAAGCAGCTGTATCACGACCGCGAAGAAGTGACGTGCCACCTGCGCCGCCTGGACGTGAAGAAACCCAAGTCCCGCTGATGTACACAACCCGTGTAGGAGCCGGCTTGCTGGCGATAGCGCGTTACGCGGTGTATCTGAATCACCGCGGTGTCTGGATCGCCAGCAAGCCGGCTCCTACAGGGATGGCGTCATGCCACAGATGACCGAACACCCGGTAATGCGCGACAATGCCGGCCAGTTTCAGGAGTGAATCATGAGTGAAATGCTTGATACGCCGGTAGACGGCACCCTCGACGCCACCGGCCTCAACTGCCCGGAACCGGTGATGATGCTGCACCAGCACATCCGTGACCTGGCGCCCGGCGGCCTGCTCAAGGTGATCGCCACCGACCCGTCGACCCGTCGCGACATTCCCAAGTTCTGCGTGTTCCTCGACCATGAGCTGATCGCGCAGCACGAAGAGGCCGGCACTTACCTGTACTGGATTCGCAAGAAATCGGATTAATCGATTCGAAAAAAAGGCCTGCATTTGCAGGCCTTTTTTGTGCGGTCAACCCATCGAATGGCTCATGCGGATCCGCTTGCGTGCACTGCGCGTCAGGCGAATCGACAGCATCAGCGCCGCGCAGCTCAGGCCGACGATCAAACCCTGCCACAGCCCGCTCGGGCCACGGGGTTCGCCGAACCAGTCGGTCAGGCCGAGGGCGTAACCCACCGGCAAGCCGATGCCCCAATAGGCGAACAGGGTGAGGATCATCGTCACCCGAGTGTCCTGAAAACCGCGCAGGGCGCCGGCCGCAGTCACCTGGATGGCGTCGGAAAACTGGAACAGCGCCGAGTACACAATCAGCATCGCCGCGATATGGATCACCGTCGGGTCTGCGGTGTAGATCGCTGCGATGTGCTCGCGCATCAGCAACATCATGCTCGCCGACAGGCAGGCGTAGGCCAGCGCGGTGCCCATGCCGACACCCGCGGCAAAACGCGCCTCGCGCGGCTCTTCACGTCCCAGTGCCTGACCGACGCGTACGGTCACAGCCATGCCCAGGGAGTAAGGGATCATGAACACCAGCGAGCTGACATTCAGGGCAATCTGATGCCCGGCCACCACCGTGGCGCCGAGGCTGCCGATCAGCAGGGCAATCACCGCGAAGATGCTCGATTCGGCAAACACCGCGATGCCGATCGGCAAGCCGATACTCAGCAGGCGTTTGATCACCGCCCATTGTGGCCAGTCGAAACGGCTGAACAACTGGCTCGACTGATACGCCGGCGCCCAGCGTTCCCAGCCGGCCATGCCCAGCGCCATCACCCACATCACAATCGCCGTGGCCCAGCCACAACCGACGCCGCCCATGGCCGGCACACCGAAGTGGCCATAAATGAAGACATAGTTCAGCGGAATGTTCAGCGCGAGCCCGCACAAACCCAGGACCATCGCCGGGCGCGTGCGTCCCAGGCCGTCACTGAAACAGCGCAACACATGGTAGAGCGCGACGGCGGGCAGCCCGCTGGCGATGCCGTGCAGGTATTGCATGCACGGGCCGATCAGCTCGGGATCGACCTTCATCAGGTGCAAAATCGGTTCGGCGCTGAACAGCATGCCGGTTGCCATCACGCCCACCACCAGCGCCAGCCACAACGCCTGGCGCACGATCGGGCCGATCTCGCTGTGGGTGCCAGCACCAAAGCGCTGGGCGACTTTCGGCGTGGTGGCCAGCAGCGTGCCGGTCATCAACAGAAACACCGGGACCCAGATCGAGTTGCCCAACGCCACCGCCGCCAGATCCCGTGGCCCGACGCGACCGGCCATCACCGCATCGACGAAGCCCATCGCCGTGGTGGCCAGTTGCGCGATCATGATCGGCAATGCCAGGCCGAGCAGGTTCTTCAGCTCGAGGCGAACCCGGGCGGGGCGGTTGAGGGAAATGGCGGCGGGGCGGTCAGTCACGGAATTCAAAGGCAAAACGTCCAAAAGGTTTTGATGCGCGAGGCGGCGCATTCTACGCGTTGACGTAACGGTCAGGAAAAGTCCTGTGTTACCCATTTGTAATCACACAAAAACCTGTAGGAGCGAGCCTGCTCGCGATGGACGTCAACGGTGAGGAGGGCTGTCTGAATCACCGCAGTGCTCGTGCGTTTTTCGCGAGCAGGCTCGCTCCTACAAATTGTGTGTGCTAGGCGTGAAGTGTCATCTGCGCCTACACTGCCGATCCGCCAAAGGAGCCTGCCATGCTGATTGTTGCCGACGAAAATATTCCGCTGCTCGATGCCTTCTTCGAAGGTTTCGGCGAAATCCGCCGGGTGCCGGGACGTTCAATCGACCGCGCCACCGTCGAGCAGGCCGATGTGCTACTGGTGCGCTCGG
The DNA here is from genome assembly GCF_019946615.1 of Pseudomonas sp. BF-R-01. Lineage (NCBI taxonomy): Bacteria > Pseudomonadati > Pseudomonadota > Gammaproteobacteria > Pseudomonadales > Pseudomonadaceae > Pseudomonas > Pseudomonas sp. BF-R-01. Next base: position 7,825 of record NZ_JAGYFX010000043.1, on the reverse strand, counting down.
TGACCAACGTCAATCGCGGGTTGCTCGAAGGCAGCAAGGTGCGCTTCGTCGGCACCTGCACCATCGGCACCGATCACCTCGACCTCGATTACTTTCAGCAGGCCGGCATCACCTGGTCCAGCGCTCCCGGCTGCAATGCCCGTGGCGTGGTCGACTACGTGCTGGGCAGTTTGCTGACCCTCGCCGAAATCGAAGGCGCCGATCTCACCCGGCGCACGTACGGCGTGGTCGGTGCCGGCGAAGTGGGCGGGCGGTTGGTCAAGGTTCTGCAAGGGCTGGGCTGGAACGTGCTGGTCTGCGATCCGCCACGGCAAGCCGCTGAAGGAGGCGATTTCGTCAGCCTTGAGCAGATCATCGAGCAGTGCGATGTCATCAGCCTGCACACACCGCTGAAAAAACACGGTGCCGGATCGACCTGGCATTTGTTCGACCAAAACCGTTTGAACCAGCTCAAGCCCGGTGCCTGGCTGATCAATGCCAGCCGTGGCCCGGTGGTGGACAACGCCGCCCTGTGCGAGGTGCTGCTGCAACGCGAAGACCTGCAAGCGGTGCTGGATGTCTGGGAGGGCGAGCCTGAGGTCGATGTGGCACTGGCCGAGCTCTGCGTGCTGGCCACGCCGCACATTGCCGGTTACAGCCTCGACGGCAAGCAACGCGGGACGGCGCAGATCTACCAGGCGTACTGCGATTTTCTCGGGCAACCGGCGCAGGTCCGCTTGAGCGATTTGCTGCCGGCACCGTGGTTGTCGCAGGTGACCTTGAACGCTGAGAGCGATCCTGCCTGGGCGCTGGCGATGTTGTGCCGTGGCGTGTACGACCCGCGCCGCGACGACGCGGATTTCCGCCGTAGTCTTGTGGGCAGTGTGAGCGAGCAGCGCGCGGCGTTTGATGCGCTGCGCAAGAATTATCCATCGCGGCGCGAGATTGACGGGTTGCAGGTGCGGATTGAGGGGGATTCGCCTGAGTTGCTGAAGATTGTGGCGGCGTTGGGGGCATCGGCGGTCTGAAAACCGAGTTGGCCCATTCGCGGGCAAGCCTCGCTCCTACAGGTTAGGCGTAATGTTGAAAATGGCGCCGATCGCTGTAGGAGCGAGTGGTGCGGCATCCCGACTTGCCCGCGAATGGTCACACCACAATTCTGGATCAACACCCACAAAAAACCCGGCCATCAGGGCCGGGTCAAGAAGACGGGGCTATATCAATCTTGTTTGGCAGGCTTGACCAATCGCTTTTCCAGTTCGCGGCAAGCGTCCTGGATCATGCCCTCAGTGATCGGTACTTCGCGGCCTTTTTCGTCAATGATTGAGCAACCCAGAGACTGATCTGGCTGTGTGCGGATCACTTGAATCTTGTCATCGCTGCTATTTTGCAAGGACATGGCCTGTCTCCTCTTCAGGTGTGTGCTTACTGTAGAACCGTCAGGTGACCGGGCTATGACAACTCCCTGCGATCTTTCCAGAGCGGCAACACCAGTCCACCAGAAATACCCAGACGTTGCCACCCGGACTTTAGACCAATAGCGTCTAGGAGCTAGTCATCGCGGTCATAATTAACCTGACTCATTGTGATTTACAGCGTTCAACCCCATTGAACCGTCAGGCTGGCCCTATCAATTGTGTAACTGGATGAACCCGATGCTCTCTGCCCGTCACCGCCGCGCGATTCGCCTGACCAGCCTTTTTCTCGCGCCCTATCGTTGGCAGGCCTTCGGCGCCTTGCTCGCGCTGGTCGTCACGGCCGGCATTACCTTGTCCATGGGGCAGGGGATTCGCTTGCTGGTGGATCAGGGGTTCATGACCCAGTCCCCGCACCTGCTCAACCAGACGATTGGTTTGTTCATGTTGCTGGTGATAGGCCTGGCGATTGGCACCTTCGCGCGTTTCTACCTGGTGTCGTGGATCGGTGAGCGTGTGGTCGCCGACATCCGCCGTCAGGTGTTCAATCATCTGGTTTATCTGCATCCCGGGTTTTACGAAGACAACCGCAGCTCCGAAATCCAGTCGCGGCTGACTGCCGATACCACGCTGCTGCAATCAGTGATCGGTTCATCGCTGTCCCTGTTCCTGCGCAATCTGTTGATGGTGATCGGCGGGATTGTGTTGCTGTTTATCACCAATCCGAAACTCACCAGCATCGTCGTTGTGGCTTTGCCGCTGGTGATTGCTCCGATCCTGATTTTCGGTCGCCGGGTGCGCAGCCTGTCGCGCCTGAGTCAGGACCGGATTGCCGATATCGGCAGTTATGTTTCCGAAACCCTGGGCCAGATCAAAACCGTGCAGGCCTACAACCACCAGACCCAGGACGAACAGCGTTTTGCCGTGACCGTGGAAGAGGCGTTCAACACGGCATGCAAACGGATTTTCCAGCGGGCCTGGCTGATCACCCTGGTGATCGTGCTGGTGCTGGGGGCAGTCGGCGTGATGCTCTGGGTGGGCGGCATGGACGTGATGGCTGGGCGAATTTCGGCGGGGGAGCTGGCGGCGTTCGTCTTTTACAGCCTGATTGTCGGCAGCGCATTCGGCACGTTGAGTGAAGTCATTGGTGAGTTGCAGCGCGCCGCCGGCGCTGCCGAGCGGATTGCCGAACTGCTGCGCTCGGAAAACATCATCCAGCCACCGGCGACTGGCCTGGTGACGTTGCCCGAGCGGGTGACGGGCAATCTCGTTCTGCAGGACGTGCGTTTTTCCTACCCGTCGCGCCCGGAAAGCTACGCCGTCGATGGCTTGAATCTGACCATCAAGGCGGGCGAAACCCTCGCGCTGGTCGGGCCGTCCGGTGCTGGAAAATCGACGGTGTACGACCTGCTGTTGCGTTTTTACGATCCTGCCGAAGGGCGCATCCTGCTCGACGGCGTGCCGCTGACTCAACTCGATCCATTGGACTTGCGCCGTTGTTTCGCGCTGGTTTCCCAATCCCCGGCGCTGTTCTTCGGCAGCATCGAAGAGAACATCCGCTACGGAAACCCGACAGCGACGCTGGAACAGGTTCAGGAAGCGGCGAAAATCGCCTACGCCCATGACTTTATCGAGGCGATGCCCCACGGTTATCAGACTCATTTGGGGGACGCAGGCCTCGGTTTGTCCGGCGGCCAGCGCCAACGCCTGGCCATCGCCCGAGCGCTGCTGGTGGACGCGCCCATCCTGCTGCTCGACGAAGCCACCAGCGCCCTCGACGCCCAGAGCGAACACCTGATCCAGCAAGCCCTGCCCAGCCTGATGAAAAACCGCACCACCCTGGTCATCGCTCATCGTCTGGCCACGGTTAAAAACGCCGACCGGATTGCAGTGATGGACCAGGGGAAACTGGTGGCGGTGGGCACGCACCAAGAGCTGATTGCGAGCAATGCGCTGTATGCGCGGTTGGCGGCGTTGCAGTTCAACGACGGGCATGATGTCTCGTCCCCGTTCGGAGAGGTAACACCTAACCTGTAGGAGCCAGCTTGCTGGCGATGGTCGTTAACGATTACCTGTACAGACTGGTTCACCGCAGCGCACTGGAGTCCATCGCCAGCAAGCTGGCTCCTACAGTGGGTAGCGTGACGACTGGAAATGAAGTGACCCAAAAAAAATGCCCGCATTTCTCAATGCGGGCATTTTCGTTTTCGCCTCAGACAGGCTTATTGATCATCAAAATAGCGCTCATGCCAATCCACCAACGGCTGTGGCGAGTTGAGCTTCTGGCCGTAGATCACCGAGTACGACAGCACGTTTTGCACGTACTGGCGGGTTTCGTCGAACGGGATGCTCTCCACCCAGACGTCGAAGCTCAGGTGATCCGCACCGCGCAGCCACTGACGCACGCGCCCCGGGCCGGCGTTGTAGGCGGCGGAGGCGAGGACGCGGTTGCCGTTGAACTGGCTGTGCACCTGGCTGAGGTACGCGGCGCCGAGCTGGATGTTCTTGTCCGGATCGAACACCTGCTGTGGCGAGGCCAATGGGATGCTGAACTTGCGTGCGGTTTCCTTGGCGGTGCCCGGCATCAGTTGCATCAGGCCGCTGGCGCCTACGCCTGAGCGGGCGTCGGCCATGAACGCGCTTTCCTGGCGAGTAATGGCGAATACCCAGCTCGAATGCAGGCCGCGAACCTTGGCTTCGCGCACGAGGGTTTCGCGGTGGGCCATCGGGAAGCGGATGTCCAGATCGTCCCAATACTGCGCCTGGCTGATGGTGCGGATCGCCGGGAAATACCATTTCAGGTCGTAGGCCAGTTTGGCCTGGGCGACCATTTCGTCACGGTTGAAGTGGCGGCTGACGTGATACCACTCGCGACGCCCATCGACGATCTGCCCGCGCGCATGGAATTCCAGGGCGCGACGCACGCCCGGCGTGTTGCGAACCTTGTTGATCAGCGCCTGGCTCAATACCAGCGGCTTGTTGTTCAGCGAGTAAGGCAACTGCGAACGGTCGGCAGCGAGGAAACCGTAGAAGTCACGTTCACGAGCGAGGCCTTTGTACAGCGTCTGCGCCTCCGGATTTTGCGGTTGCGCCAGTTCCAGGCTGCGGGCCTGCCAGTAACGCCAGCGGTTGGTGGTCGCCAGGTCCTGGGGCAAACGGCGGGTCAACTGATAGGCATCGTCCCAGCGGGCCAGGCGCAGCAGCAGGCGCAAGCGCCACTCGGACACGGTGTTGTCACGCAATTCCGGGTCGTACTTGGTCATCACGTCCAACGCGCGACTGTCGAAACGGCGAGCGAGGGTCAGGCCGATTTCCCGGGCGATCGCGACTTTTTCGTCACGGGAGAAATGCATGCTGCTGGCGTAACCGTCGAGCAACGCCATGGCCTTGTCCGGGTCTTGCTTGGCCAGGCGGCGCAGGCCGAGGCTGACAATGTCGGACATCGGTTCGTCGGCCGGTGTGAAACGCGACGGCTGGTTGAGCAATTCGGGTTTCTGCGCCACGTCAACCAGCAAACGGCCGCGAGGGGCGAGGGTGGTCAGGCCGTTGACCAGGCTGTTGGCCAGCGGATAGTTGCGCGCCTGGGCGGCAAGCTTGGTGCGTTCCCAACGTTTCTGTTCGGTCAGTTGGCCTTCGGCAGCCCAGACTCCGAACAAACCGTCGCACGCCGCAGGCAGGGATTTGCCAGTCAGCCAGAGCTTGTTCGCGTTGGCGTAGCCTTCGGATTTCAGGTTGTGCCCGATCTGGTACTGCGCGTTCAGGCAGTCCAGCTCGGTGAAATTCAGCTTGGGATCGTAGTACTTGACGAAAGTCGCCCATTCGCCGCGATCGGCCAGCCAGCGCAACCAGCGCAATTTCATCCAGTTGGCTTGCGGCAAGTCACCGTGTTCGGCGAGGAATTTTTCGATCTCGGCGTTGCTCGCCGTTTTCAGGCGTGCGGTCAGTTCGTCATAGGCCAGGTACGGCTCCAGCGGGTAGTCGCTGAGCGCCTTGCTATAACGGAAGTACGGGCCGGTATCACCCTTGGCCAGGGCGCGCTTGGCTTCATCGTAATACTGGCGTTGAGTGGACAGGTCCACCGCCTGGGCAGTTTGAACGGCAGCGGCAGAGAGAAGAAAGCAGGATAAAAGACTGAAAAGGCGACTGCGCATGAGACGTCCGGGCAGAGAAATCATGACAAGTGCGAGGCATGCCCGCACTGAATAATCTGTAGCTTAGCCTTTTGCCAGCAACCGGCGAAAGCTTTGCGGGCCTGTCAGCATCAGTTCGCAACATTTGTCATGCAGAGTGCCCCGAAGGTGAAATTGCCGGCCTTCTGAAGCCTCAAGTCAGGTAGAATGCGCGCCCGGTTTTTGGAGAAGCTCATGACCCTGCTCAAATTCAGCGATGTGTCCCTTGCTTTCGGCGCTATGCCGTTGTTGGACAAGGTGTCCTGGCAGATCGCCCGTGGTGAGCGGGTGTGCATCATCGGCCGCAACGGCACTGGCAAGTCCAGCATGATGAAGCTCGTCAAGGGCGACCAGAAGCCTGACGACGGCTCCGTGTGGCGCGCACCCGGCCTCAAGATTGGCGAATTGCCGCAAGAATTGCCGGTAGCCGACGAGCGGACCGTGTTCGACGTAGTGGCTGAAGGCCTGGACGGTGTCGGTGCGCTGCTTGCCGAGTATCACCACCTGAGCCAGAACATCGTCACCGACGCCGACCTGGACAAGCTGATGCACGTCCAGCACGACCTCGAAGCCCGCGACGGCTGGCGTTTGCAAACCCTGGTCGACAGCACCCTCAGCCGCCTGCAACTGCCGGCCGACAAGACCCTCGCCGAATTGTCCGGCGGCTGGCGTCGTCGCGTCCTGCTGGCGCAGGCACTGGTGTCCGAGCCGGATCTGCTGCTGCTCGACGAACCAACCAACCACCTGGACATCGGTGCGATTGCCTGGCTCGAAGAAGCGCTGAAGGATTTCCAGGGCGCCGTGCTGTTTATCACGCACGACCGTTCCTTCCTGCAAAACCTCGCGACCCGCATTCTTGAACTGGATCGCGGTGGCCTGATCGACTGGAATGGCGACTACGCCAGTTTCCTCGTGCACAAAGAAGCCGAGCTGGCCGCCGAGGCCACCGCCAACGCGTTGTTCGACAAGAAACTGGCCCAGGAAGAAGTCTGGATCCGCCAGGGCATCAAGGCCCGTCGCACCCGTAATGAAGGCCGCGTCCGCGCCCTGAAAGCATTGCGCGTTGAACGTAGCGAGCGTCGTGAACGCACCGGCAAGGCCAACATTCAGCTGGACACCGCTGACAAGTCCGGTAAGCAGGTGATGGTCCTCGAGAACGTGAGTTTCGCTCACCCGGGCGGTCCGTTCCTGATCAAGGATTTCTCGATGGTCCTGACGCGCGGCGACCGTATCGGCCTGCTCGGCGCCAACGGTACCGGCAAGACCACGCTGCTGAAGCTGATGCTCAGCGGTCTGCAACCGACCAGCGGCAAAGTGGAAGAGGGTACGCGCATCGACGTGGCGTACTTCGACCAGTTGCGCCACCAACTGGACCTGGAAAAGACCGTGATCGACAACGTGGCCGAAGGTCGCGACTTCATCGACATCGATGGTCAGAGCCGTCACGTGCTGAGTTACCTCGGCGACTTCCTGTTCAGCCCGCAGCGTGCCCGCACGCCGGTCAAGGCGCTGTCAGGTGGTGAGCGTGCGCGCCTGTTGCTGGCGAAACTGTTCAGCAAGCCGGCCAACCTGCTGGTCCTCGACGAACCGACCAACGACCTCGACGTGGAAACACTCGAACTGCTGGAAGAGGTCCTGCTGACCTTCAACGGCACCGTGCTGATGGTCAGCCACGACCGGGCATTCCTCGACAACGTGGTCACCAGCACGCTGGTCTTCGAAGGTGAAGGCAAGGTTCGCGAATACGTCGGTGGTTATCAGGACTGGCTGCGTCAGGGTGGTTCGCCGCGCCTGCTGGGCGTGACCGAGAGCAAGTCCGGCAAGGCTGACCTGACGTCGGCGGTTGTGACGGCTGAGCCTGCACCGGTTGTGGCAGCGGTCGAAGCGCCGGTGGCGAAGAAGAAACTCAGCTACAAGTTGCAGCGTGAGCTGGAAATGTTGCCGAGCCAGATCGAAGCCATGGAGCAGCAGATCGCCGTCGTTGAGGCCCAGATGGCCGATGCTGGCTTCTATCAGCGTCCTGCTGCCGAGACGGCCGCAGTGATCGCTCAGTTGGAGCAGTTGCAGGCTGAGCTCGACGTGATGGTCGAGCGTTGGGCCGAGCTGGATGCCTGATTGATCCTGCAATAAAAAAGCCCGGCGCTCAGTGATGAGCGCCGGGCTTTTCGTATGCGATCCCTTGTAGGAGCCGGCTTGCTGGCGATCGCGGTTTGTCAGCTGGCATTGATGTCGACTGATGCACCGTGATCGCCAGCAAGCCGG
>NZ_JAGYFX010000042.1:0-53203 GCF_019946615.1 Pseudomonas sp. BF-R-01 | reverse complement strand
GCCGCTGATTTATTGACTGGACGGACGCCATCGCCAGCAAGCCGGCTCCTACAGTGGGGGGCACCTCACTTCCGGGGTTTGATTCGTGCGGTCGCTTCGGCCACCAACGGATCATCCGGCCAATAATGCTTCGGATACCGCCCCTTCAGATCCTTTTTCACCTCGGCATAGGTGCTGCGCCAGAAGTTCGCCAGGTCCTGTGTCACCTGCACCGGCCGCCGCGCCGGGGACAACAGATGCAACTTCACCACCTGCCGCCCGCCAGCGATGCGCGGGGTTTCGGCCAAACCGAACAACTCCTGCAACCGCACCGCCAGAATCGGCGGCTGCTCGCTGTAATCCAGACGAATCGACGACCCCGACGGCACGCTCAAATGATGCGGTGCCAGCTCATCGAGCCGTTGCGGCAGCGGCCACGGCAATAGGTTATGAACAATGCTTGAGAGATCCAGATTGGCAAAATGACTGAGCCGCGAAACCTTCCCCAGATACGGCATCAACCAGTGCTCAAGGCTTTTGAGCAGCGCAGCATCACTGACATCCGGCCACTCACTCTGATCCTTGCTGGCCATGTCCAACTGCCGCAACAACGCCACCCGCGCCTGCCACTGACGCAACTCCGGCGTCCACGGCAACAGCTCCAGCCCCTTGCGCCGCACCAGATTCACCAGCGCCTGACTGCGCGCGGTTTCATCGAGCCCGGTCAACGGTTCACGGCTTAGGATCAACTCGCCAACCTTGCGCTGACGCTCGGCGCGTAACACGCCTTCGCGCTCGTCCCAATCCAGCTGATCGACCACCCGCACCTGTTCGGCGAGCACCGAATCGAACAACGCCGGATCGAAATCCGCCGCCAGATAAATCCGTTCCTCACGCTGCCCCTGACGGCTGCCGAGATCGGCGATTACCAGCCACGGTTGTTTCATCAAACTGTCGGCTTCGGCGAATAACGCCGCGCGACCGTTGGCCAGGCGATATTCCGCACCACCCGCTCGACGTTGCTGCGCGACACGGTCGGGATAGGCCAGCGCCAGCAAGGCGCCGAGCCAGCGCGGGTGCTCCGGATCGCTGACCGGCTCCGACGCCTTGCCACGCAGATAACCACGGTATTGACGCGCCAGTTGCCGCGCTCGCTGAACACCGCCCTGAGCACCGCGTGCGGCACGCTCTTCGCCGGACAACAGCACCAGTCGACTGTGCAGATCGGCGCCGGCACCGCGCAAGATATCCCGCTCGCCGAGCAACGCCGCAACATCGCACGCCATGTCCGCCAAGCCCAGCGCCTGACCGCGCAGCAGCAAATGGGCGATGCGCGGATGCGCCGGCAATTCGGCCATGGCCTGACCGTGGCGGGTCAGCGACTCACCGTCCAGTGCGCCAAGGCGATCAAGCAAGTCCTGAGCCTGGGCATACGCGGCGGCGGGCGGCACGTCGAGCCACACCAGTTGCGTCGGTGTCACGCCCCAGCGGCCAAGCTGCAACGCCAGACCGGCAAGGTCCGCCGAAAGAATTTCCGCACTGGCATACGCCGCCAGTTGCTCGTGTTGATCCTGCGACCACAAGCGATAACACACGCCCGGCTCCAGCCGACCTGCCCGCCCCGCACGTTGCGTGGCGCTGGCGCGAGAGATGCGCTGCGTGTCGAGGCGGGTCATGCCGCTGCCCGGATCGAAGCGCGGCACTCGTGCCAACCCGGCATCGATCACCACACGCACGCCGTCGATGGTCAGGCTGGTTTCGGCGATGTTGGTCGCCAGCACCACTTTGCGTTTGCCCGCCGGGGCTGGATCAATCGCGGCACGTTGCGCGGCGAGGTCCAGTTCACCGTGCAACGGGCAGAGCAACACCTGCGTGTTTTCGCCCAGCGCATCGGCCAGTTGTTGATGCACCCGGCGGATTTCCGCTTGTCCCGGCAGGAACACCAGGAGGCTGCCGGTTTCATCGTTCAAGGCTTCGAGGATGGTTTGCACCAGGCGCGGTTCGATGAATTCACCGGGCTGGAACTGTCGGCCCCAGCGCATCGCCACCGGGTACATGCGCCCTTCACTGCGCAGGATCGGCGCGTCATCGAGCAACCCGGCCAGGCGTTCGCCTTCAAGGGTGGCCGACATCAAAAGAATTTTCAGCGGTTGATCATCGCGGAACAGTTCCCGGCCATTCAGGCTGAGGGCCAAGGCCAGATCGGCATCAAGGCTGCGTTCATGAAATTCGTCGAAGATCAGCAAGCCCACGCCTTCCAGCGCCGGATCATCCTGCAAGCGCCGGGTGAGGATGCCTTCGGTGACCACTTCAATCCGCGTCCGGGGCCCGACTTTGCTGTCCAGCCGAATGCGATAACCGACGGTTTCACCGACCTTCTCGCCCAGCTCACTGGCCAAGCGCTCCGCCGCCGCACGTGCAGCCAACCGACGCGGTTCGAGCATCAGAATGGTCTGCCCGGCCAGCCATGGCTCGTTGAGCAGGGCCAATGGAACACGGGTGGTTTTACCGGCACCGGGCGGTGCTTCGAGCACGGCTTCGTGGCGTGTCGCCAAGGCTTCACGCAGGGCGGGTAAAACTTCATCAATCGGCAAAGAAATCATGCTGGCTCCCAAACAGAGGGCCGAGTATAACGGCGAACTGCTCGGCGTTTATCAGGGTCCTAATTCATAGAGACGCCCTTTCGTTTTGAAATTACCCAGGAGATTTCATATGCGTGTTCCCTTTCGCCTGATTGGCGGTGTATTGGTTGCCACCTTGCTGACCCAGGTAACCGCTTGCGGCTCGATCTTCTACCCTGATCGCCGCGGGCAGATCGAAGGCAAGATTGACCCGGCCATCGCCGCGCTGGATGCCGTGGGCCTGCTGTTCTACATCATCCCCGGCCTGATCGCGTTTGCCGTGGACTTCGCCACCGGCGCGATCTACTACGCACCGGGCGAGACCGCGCAGGTGGCACCGGAAAAACTCAAGGAAGCGATCGGTGCCGACGGCAAGGTCGATACCCACAAATTGCAGACTATTCTTGAAACCGAACTGGGCCGCAGCTTCCCGCTGGACGATCCACGTTTGATTCAACACAAGGGCAGCACTCAGCAACTGGCCTTGCTCGGCCTGCAACCTGCCGCGTAATCCGTGCACATAAAGGAATAGCCGCACTTATGATTTCCAGCTCCGAACACGCCCGCCTGCTGCGGCTGGCGACCCGTGCCTCGGTGGCGGTGGCGTGCACGTTGATCGTCGCCAAAGCCATCGCGTGGTGGTTGAGCGGTTCGGTGAGCATGCTCGCCGGGTTGACCGACTCGGCCCTCGACGGTATCGCCTCGCTGCTCAACCTGCTGGCAGTGCATCACGCCTTGCGCCCCGCCGATGAAGATCACCGTTACGGGCACGGCAAGGCCGAATCGCTGGCGGGCATGGCGCAGGCGTTGTTCATTGGTGGCAGTGCGGTGCTGATTGCGTTGCAGGCGTTTGATCGGCTCAAGCATCCGGAACCGGTGGGTGCTCCGTGGATCAGCATCGGCGTGATCGTGTTTTCCCTGGCGCTGACATTGGTCCTGCTGATGTTGCAGCATCGGGTCGTCAAGGCCACCGGCTCCAACGCGGTGCGCGCCGATTCCCTGCATTACCGTTCGGACTTGCTGCTCAATGGCAGCATTCTGGTTGCGCTGGTGCTGGCCGGGGTTGGCTGGCATCAGATGGACGCGTGGTTTGGATTAGGGATCGCCGCCTACATCTTCTGGAGCGCCATTCAAATCGCCCGGGAAAGTTTTAAGGTGCTGATGGACGAGGAGCTGCCGCCAGACGTCAGCCAACACATGCTCGAACTGGCCTGCAGCGTACCGGGGGTGTTGGGCGCGCATGACCTGCGCACACGGGTTTCCGGCAACCAGTGGTTCGTGCAATTGCACCTGGAATTGCCGGGGGAGCTGACCCTGTCAGTCGCTCACGGCATCAGCGATCAGGCGGCCGATGCAATTCACGCGGCGTACCCGCGAGCCGAGGTGCTGGTGCACGCCGACCCGCAGGAAGTGGTGAAGGCCGCCAGGGCAAATCAGAAACTCACCTGATACCCGCGACTGCTCAGGCAGTTGCCCTGGGCCTGGCGGTAGGCTTGCACCACCGACGGATCCGGCTGGTAGGTGGCCGTGCGCGGATCGAAGCCACTCTGCTGCACTGCGTATTGATAACACTCGTAGCCGTCCTGATTGACCTGCTGTGGCGACTGCCCGTTGGCGGGATACGCCACCACGTCATAGCCATTGCCGGTCGGTTGCGGTTGCACGGGCGGCTCGACCACCACGTAATCCTGAGTGCTTTCCTGATAGGCGTAGTACGAGCCCGCCGCCAGGAACAACAGCGCGCCACCGATCCACACTTCACGGGCGTAATCAGGCAGGTAGCTGACGCGAATCCCGCGCGGCGGCTGCACCACGACATAACGCGGGCCGAGCGGGCGATACCAGTAGCCGCCGGAGAAGAAATAATCCTGCCCACGATACGGCACGCGATAGTCGCGGTCCGGGAAGCGGTCGATCACATGCCCGGGACGGTACTGCGGGCCTGGCCCCCAACCGTTACCGTGGCCATTCGGACGACCGGCCCAATGATGATCGTCGGGACGTGAACCCGGCCCGACGGTCTGCCATTGCTGGTTGTAACCATTGTTTCGCGGGATGTCCTGATAGTAACCACGTTGCGGCTGCTGGGTCTGGCGCACGGTGTCGGGCCGGCCCTGGATCGGCAAGTCGTTGGCCGGCAATTGCGGCGGCGGCGGTGGTGGCCGGACGGGACTGTTGAAGTCGCGCGGCGGGTTGTCTCGCGGCTGATTGTTTTGCCACTGCCCGCCATTGCGCGACTGGCCGTTGTTCTCGAACTGACGACTGTTGTCGCCACGAATGATGTCGTTGTTTTGCGGACGCGGCTGATTGTTGCCGCCACGGCCCTGATTGTTGCCCTGATGACCGTCACCGCGTTGTCCATTGTCGGAACCCCGGTTCTGCGGCTCATCGGCCAGCGATTGCGCAGTGACACTGACACACAGCAAACCAACACCGGCCAAACGCCAGATGCGCGACTTCATGCTTTTCCTCACTGCGGGTTAGGGCCTGTACGTAAGACTGGGAAAGCACAGGCCGGTTCTGCAACAGGTTATCAGTCGCGCAACTTATTTATTGAGGGCGGGTGAAAAATTGCGGGCAAAAGAAAAGGGAGACCCGTCGGCCTCCCTTTGAGAACTTCGTCCGTGCTCGACGCTTATGACGTCGGCTCACCTCACGCCGTCTTCTGGACAGTGTGCAGCTCGGGGGCCGGCACATCCCCGGTGGGGGTGGCGGCCGCGACTGGCCTGATTGGGCGAGCCGCTGTGGACTGTTTGTCCGAGCAGTGATTCTGGTGATAAGAATAGGCCTGGGGCGCCGGCAGAGGATTGCGAAGATTGCTCAAATAAACATGACTTGCGCAATTTTTAACCCTGGATAGATAATCTGCCGCAATCGATATGACAAAGGCCTGATTGATGAGCAAACTCGACCGATACGACCTGAGCATTTTGGCGGAATTGCAGCGCGACGCGCGCATCTCCAACCAGGAGCTGGCCGAACGCATCGGCCTGTCACCTTCACCGTGCTCGCGCCGGGTCAAGCAACTGGAAGACGACGGCTACATCACCCGCCAGGTGGCCCTGCTGGATCGCAAAATGCTTGGCCTGAGCCTGACTGCTTACGTGCTGATCGGCATGGACCGGCATACGCCGGAGCGATTCGAGAACTTCGAAGCGGCGATTCGCACCTTGCCGCAAGTGCTTGAATGCAGCCTGGTGACGGGGATGGATGCGGACTATCAGCTCAAGGTGGTGGTGCCGGACATGGATCACTATCAGAAATTGCTGCTGGGGCACCTGACAAGGATTGAAGGGGTGACGAGTGTGCGGTCGAGTTTTGTGTTGAATCAGGTGCTCAACAGCACCGAACTGCCGCTGACTCATCTGCGTAGCTGAGGACGCCTTCGCGGGCAAGCCTCGCTCCTACAGGTTTTGCGCGAGCCTTTGTAGGAGCGAGGCTTGCTCGCGAAGGGGCCGGAACAGGCGACGAATAGCTGCGACACGCTGCCGCAGGTCAATGCCGCACCAATCCCCCATGCCGTATACTCCAGCGCCTTTTAGCCCCGCCCCCGCTGGAGATGTCCGATGGATCCTGCAGTATTCGAAGAGTGGATGATGACCGGACTGGTCAGCATTCTGATCATTTTCATGGGTTTCATCGTCTGGGATCTGGCAAAGAAATCCAAGGCCGGGCGCTTTGGCTCGTTCATCCTGTTCTTCGTGCTCGGTCTGGGCGTGGCCGCGTTCGTGATCAAGAGCGTGGTGATCGGCCTGATCGAATCCGGCACGTTATAAGCGCGCCGGCACTTCTTTCCACTGGCCCTGATCGAGCCCTTCGATCGACCAGTCGCCGATCCTGACCCGCACCAGCCGCAACGTCGGCAAGCCGACTGCGGCGGTCATGCGCCGGACCTGACGGTTACGCCCCTCGCGAATCACCAGTTCCAGCCAACTGGTCGGCACGCTTTTGCGAAAGCGCACCGGCGGATTGCGGGGCCACAGTTGCGGCTCATCCAGTTGCCGCGCTTGCGCGGGCAAGGTCATGCCGTCATTCAGCTCGACGCCATCACGCAAACGCTGTAACTGCTCGGCACTCGGCTCGCCCTCCACTTGCACCCAATACGTCTTGGCCAGTTTGTGCTTGGGGTCGGCAATCCGCGCCTGGAGCTGGCCGTCGTTGGTCAGCAGCAACAACCCTTCGCTGTCACGATCCAGACGGCCTGCCGGGTAAATCCCGGGAATCTCGATGAAATCCTTGAGCGTCGCCCGCCCTTCACCGTCACTGAATTGCGTCAGCACATCGAACGGTTTGTTGAACAGGATCAGCTTCGGCTCGGCCGGCGGCGCTTTGGCGACACGGCGCGGGGCTGATGACGGGGTGTTCGCGCCAGGGCGGCGAGAAACGGGACGTTGGGGACGGGACATGGCGAAGAGAACATCTAACGGTCAGGGCTGCTAATGCTAGTGCCCTGACCGCCAAATGACCATGACAACTCTCAATCAGCGGAACGGCGGCTCGTCGAAGCTGCGCAGTTTGCGCGAGTGCAATGAGTTGAGTTCGGTGCGCAACAAGTCCACCGCCTCGATACCGATCTTCAAGTGCTGGCTGACCGCGCGCTCATAAAAGGCGTTGGCCGAACCCGGCAGCTTGATTTCGCTGTGCAGCGGTTTGTCCGAGACGCAAAGCAATGTGCCGTACGGCACCCGCAAGCGATAACCTTGCGCGGCGATGGTGCCGCTTTCCATGTCCACCGCCACGGCGCGGGACAGGTTGATCAGCGGACGTTCCTGGGCCCAGCGCAATTCCCAGTTACGGTCGTCGTAAGTCAGCACGGTGCCGGTGCGCAGGCGTTTCTTCAGCTCGTCACCCTTTTCGCCAGTGATGTTGGCCGCCGCTTGCTGCAACGCCATCTGCACTTCGGCCAGGGCCGGAATCGGAATGTTCGGCGGCACGACCCGGTCGAGAATCCCGTCGCGGCGCATGTAGGCGTGAGCCAGCACGTAATCGCCAATGGTCTGCGACTGACGCAGACCGCCGCAGTGACCGATCATCAGCCAGCAATGCGGACGCAATACCGCCAAATGGTCGGTGATGTTCTTGGCGTTGGACGGGCCGACGCCGATGTTCACCAGGGTCACGCCATGACCGTCGCTGGCGATCAGGTGATAGGCCGGCATTTGATAGCGATGCCAGACCACGCCGGCCGCAATCGCCGACGCTTCGCCGTGATCCATGCTCTTTTCGATGATCACGTTGCCCGGTAGCACCATGCGCACGAAACGCGGATCGCTGCGCAACTGCTCGAGGCCATGAACAATGAACTGGTCAACGTAGCGGTGGTAGTTGGTCAGCAGAATCCACGGCTGCACATGGCGCCAGTCGCTGCCGGTGTAATGCACGAGGCGGCGCAGGGAGAAATC
This sequence comes from Pseudomonas sp. BF-R-01, assembly GCF_019946615.1. NCBI lineage: Bacteria > Pseudomonadati > Pseudomonadota > Gammaproteobacteria > Pseudomonadales > Pseudomonadaceae > Pseudomonas > Pseudomonas sp. BF-R-01. The sequence goes on along the minus strand of NZ_JAGYFX010000042.1, from coordinate 45,201 downwards.
CACCCGCGCGGCGTCGAACAGGGCCAGCGGCAGCGGATCGGTGTTTTCCCAATCGTACAAACCGTCAGCGATACCATCGGTGGCGGCGGACAGGTCGGTACTCGGGAACACCCGCGCCAGCACGGCCGCGGTGACGCCGGAGCCGGCCAGTTCATCGCCCTGCTCGACCACGTACGGATAAGGGATGTTCTGCTGGCTGATGCCGACTTCCACGGTCACGGTGAAGTCGTGCATCAACGGCACGAGCTGTTCCAGCAAGTATTTACGGAAAGCCGCCGGATGGGTGACGGTGACGCTGTAGGTCCCCGGCAGCTGCACCTTGGCGTAGGCGCGGGTGGTTTGCGGGACTTCGCCCTGGCAGTGGTAGGTCAGACGCAGTTCAGGATAACGAAACATCGCACGCTGTTCGGCGTCCGGTTCAACTCGATCCTTGAGGTAACGCTTGAGCGCCTGGCTCAGCGCGGTGGTTGCGCGATTGTGCAAGTGAGCAAGCCGGTCCACGGCTTGCTCGGCGGTTTGAACGATAATAAAAGCTTCGGTCACGATCAGCATCCTGTGTTCTGACTTGCAGGCCTTCATCTTGCCTGCATCGTCGCTTCACGGGAACAGTGGTGGCTACACAAATGCCAAGTCCACAGTAGATCCAATGTGGGAGCGAGACCGGCTTGCCGGCGATGACGGTGTGTCAGTCAATGAATAAGTTGACTGCCAGTCCGCTATCGCCGGCAAGCCGGTCTCGCTCCCACAGGGGGTTTGTGTTGGTTATAGATGCGGGGTCGAGCGGGCGACGATCGCTTCGACATCCAGCCCACGCGGCAAAGCACCGTATACGCGACCAGCGTCGCCAAGTCGGCTGGCGATGAACGCATCGCTGACCGCCGAATTGCCGGCCTCCAGCAACAACTTGGCTTGCAGCCCCAACGCAATGTCCTCTGTGAGCTGCCGCGCACGATACTGAATGTCGCCGGTGTCCTTGAACGCCGCCTGCAACTGGCTGATGTGTGCGGCCAGCCGTTTGTCGCCGTGACCATCGCCCAACTCGCTGAACAGCACATCCAGCACACCCGGTTCTTTCGACAGCGCCCGCAACACATCCAGGCATTGCACGTTGCCGGAACCTTCCCACGTTGAATTGACCGGTGCCTCGCGGTACAAGCGCGGCAGGATGCTGTCTTCGACATACCCGGCACCGCCCATGCATTCGGCGGCTTCGTTGATCATCGCGGGCGCGCGCTTGCAGATCCAGTACTTGCCCACGGCGGTCACCAGCCTGGCGAATTTGGCTTCGTGCCCGTCATCCAGATGATCCAGCGCCTTGCCCATGCGCAGGCTCAACGCCAACGCGGCTTCGCTCTCCAAGGCCAGATCGGCGAGGACGTTCTGCATCAACGGTTGTTCGCTGAGCAGCTTGCCGCCGACGCTGCGATGGGCGCAGTGATGACTGGCCTGGGTCAGCGCCTGACGCATCAAGGCGCTGGAACCGACCATACAATCGAAGCGGGTCATGGCAACCATTTCGATGATGGTCGGAACGCCGCGCCCCTCTTCTCCGACCATCCACGCCAGCGCACCGCGAAACTCGACTTCGCTGGAGGCGTTGGAGCAATTGCCGAGTTTGTTTTTCAGGCGCTGGATGTAGAACTGATTGCGCGTGTCGTCGGGGCGATGGCGTGGCAACAGGAAGCAGGTCAAACCTTTGTCGGTCTGGGCCAGCGTGAGGAAGGCATCGCACATCGGCGCAGAACAGAACCATTTGTGGCCGACCAGTTCGTAGGCCTGGCCCGGTCCGCTGGCACCCACCGGATACGCCTTGGTGGTGTTGGCCCGCACATCGGTGCCGCCCTGTTTCTCGGTCATCGCCATGCCAATGGTGACACCGGCCTTGTGGGCCATGCCGACATTGCGCGGATCGTATTCGGTGGCGAGGATTTTCGGCAGCCACTGCTTGGCCAGGTCCGCTTGCAAGCGCATCGCCGGCACACTGGCGAAGGTCATGGTCAATGGGCAACCGCTGCCGGCTTCAGCCTGGCTGTGCAGGTAGGTCATGGAAGCGCGGGCGACATGGGCGCCGTCCTGTGGATGCGCCCAGGGCAGCGAGGTCAACCCGTGCTCGATCGCCGTGCGCATCAGCTCGTGATACGCCGGGTGAAATTCCACCAGATCGATGCGATGACCGTAGCGGTCGTGGCTGCTGAACACCGGTTTGTTCTGGTTGGCCAGGAACCCCGCTTCCATCAGCGGCCCGCCGGCCAGCGCGCCGTAAGCGTCGATCCGCGACTCGGCCCAACCGGCCCCGAAACGCTGCGACCACTCCTGCAAAGGCAGATCGATGCGATACAGGTTGGCGCCGTCCAGCGACGGCGGCTGGTTGGTGACTTCATGGGTTTCGGCGAACTGATGCAGGTTCATGACGGGGCTCCTTTGGTCAGCCAAGGAGTTCAGTTAAGCACTGCCCCGAGGCCGAACAAAGTGGCATATCCGCCTAACTGTCGGCGCTTTCGCCTTGTTTTGGACAAAGCACCCGTCGATACAACGCGGCCTGCAAATCTTCGAATTTCACCGGTTTGCTCAGGTAATCGATCAAGGCACCGGTTGGGCAGCGCTCCCGATCAGCACTCAAGGCAATCATGAACACCGGCAATTCGGCACACCCCGGCAAGTCCCGGATCTGGCAGCAGACAGACTCCCCGTCGAGGGGCGGTAGCTGACAATCGAGGAGTACAGCGTCGAAGGTTTCACGCTGCAGGACTTCCAGTGCGGCCACCCCGTTGTCCGCCGTACGGACCCGAAACCCGAGCTTGAGCAACATGCCACGCATCACCAATTGATTGATGCTGTTGTCGTCCACCAGCAGCACCGTGCAGTCCTGAGGCAGGCGCAGGCGCGGGAACTCCCGGGTCATCAATGGCGTTGTCACGCGCTCGACCACCGGCAATTCAAACTCGACGTCAAGCTGGAAGCGGCTGCCGCGACCTGGCTCGGAGCGGTGCGTGAGGTTCCCGCCGAGCAGGTCGACCAGTTGTCGACAGATCGCCAGGCCGACACCAAGGCCGCCATATTCACGGGTCATCGAGCCGTCGAGCTGGAAGAACCGCTGATACAGCGTCGCCTCGCCCAGATCGGTGAAACCGATGCCGGTGTCGATCACCGCAAAGGACAATGCCAGCTTGCCGGGCTCCGCGTTTTTACCCGAGACCCGCAGCGCCACCCCGCCCACTCGCGTGAACTTGATCGCGTTATCCAGCAGGCATTCCAGGCATTGCGCCAACTTGACGTTATCGCCGTACAAGCGGTCCGGCAGGCCCGGTGTCACCTCGACCTTGAAGTCCAGCGACTTGCCCGACGCGTTGCCTTCGAACTGCACGCGCAAGGTATCGACCACGCTGCGCAAACTGAAGGTGGACGCCGAAGCCTTGAGCTTGCCGGCCTGCAATTCGGTCAGGGTAAGAATGCCGTTGACCATGCGCATCATGTCGCGCGCCGAACCGGCGGCCGTTTGCTGGTATTGCTCCAGCTCCGGGTCCATCTCGACGGTTTGCATCAATTCCAGCGAACCGATCACGCCGTTCATGGGGGTGCGCAATTCGTGGGTCAGCGTGGCGAGGAATTCATCCTTGAGCTTGTTACTGTGCGCCAGTTGCTGGTTGAGCACTTCAAGCTTCTGCCCTGCATCGAACAAGGTTTGCGCCTGTTGCTCGCGCATGGCGTTGATGCGGTCGGCCAGGGCCAGGGACAGCAGCGCCACTTCAATCGCCGAACCGATCTGGCTGGAATACATGGTCAGGAATACGTTCGGCAGGTAACCCAGCACCATCATCGTATTGATGATGCCGCCGAGCAAAAACGCCGACCAGGCGATGATGAAATAGCGCGCCACCCGCAAGCCGCGCCACCAGGCGAAAAACCCTGCGGCGAAAATCACCACGGTGAACGACAGGGCCAGCGTCGTCGCCAGGCGCAGGGCCAGGGCGTAACTGGTCATCAATGACAACCCGACGACTACCGCACTGAACGCAATCAACGCCAGCAGCAGGCGATCGAGCCAGCGGCTGAGGGTCGCCGTTTGCAGGAAGCTGCGGGCGAACTGGCTGCCGAACAGCCCTGCGCAACCAATGAAGAACGGCGTCGCGGCGTTGGCCCACCACGGGTTGTCTGGCCAGAAATACTCTACGGCCGCGCCATTCACCGACAGCTGATACAGGCCGAACGAGGCAATATAAAAGATGTAATAGAGGTAGCTGGTGTCGCGCACGCTGAGGTAGATGAACAGGTTGTAGACCAGCATCCCCAGCAATACGCCGTAAATCATGCCCAACACATAAAGCCGCACCGGCTGTTCTTCAAGAAACGCGGTGCTCGACCACAACGTGACCGGCGCCTGGATCGACCCTTCGCTTTGCAGGCGCAAGTACACGGTTTGCGTTTGGTCGGGCGTGAAGTTCAGATCGAACAGGTAGTTGTTCTGGCGAATCTCGCGGCTGCTGAACGGCAAGGCATCGCCGGTCTGACGGGCCAATTGATAGCCACCGCCGGCATCAGGCAAATACAGATCAAGGTGATCGAGGGGCGGATAGGCCAGTTCCAGCAGCCACGTCCGCTGTGCAGCGGGATTGGTCGGGCGGTAATGCAGGTCGATTTTCAGCCAGAATACCGAACGCGAGTAACCGGCGTTGAGCGTGGCCTTGTCATGGGGCTTGAAGTGTCCGGCAGCGGCTTGCGCGCGGATATCGGCAATGCTCGCCTGACCATCGGCGTCTTCGAACACTTGCAGGGTTCGGCCCAAGGGCAGGCTTTGAGTGAACTCATCGAACTCGACTGCGCTTGCCATGAGGGGCAAGCAAAACAGCAACATCAGCAAATAGCGCATTTAAGCCCCAGCGTGGCCTGTCCGGTTATCTCAGGAAGCCCCTCATTCCTTTTGAGTAGACGTAAAACCGGCATTACCTGTTATTGGTTTGGATCCACTCTAGCATAGCCGTTGATGGCCATTGAACACCATTGAAATTTTTCTTGAAAAGGCTCTAGCACGGGCGTTCCAGCGAAGCATATCGAGCCATTACTGTTTGCTCGGTCAGATTATGACAATCCCGGAGGGCTGCATTGCCAGCCCATGACTCTCTATCGGCAGACCTGGCGGGCACTGCACCCGAAAATCGATGTTTGGTGGTAAGCTCGCGCACCATGAATATCTACAGCTCTCGCCCCGTTGTCCTCTGTCTCTCCGGCCACGACCCAAGTGGTGGCGCCGGCTTGCAGGCAGATATCGAAGCCCTGCTTGCCCAGGGATGTCATGCGGCTCCGGCCGTCACCGCCCTGACCGTGCAAGACACGGTCAACGTCACGGATTTCCGCGTCCTCGACCGTGAGTGGGTGCTGGCTCAGGCCAACGCCGTGCTCAACGACTCCGAAGTCGCCGCCGTCAAGCTGGGCATGCTCGGTTCCCTGGAGATGGTCGACACCGTCGTCGAACTGCTTCAGGCGCACCCGCATTTGCCGATGGTCTGCGACCCGGTGCTGCGCGCCGGCGGCGGCGGACGACTGGGCAAGGACGAAGTCGGCTACGCCATGCGCGAACGCCTGCTGCCCCTGGCTATCATCGCCACCCCTAACCTTCCCGAAGCCCGCATCCTCGCTGAACTGCCAGAAGGCACCGCCGACGAGTGCGCTGAAAAACTCCTGCCGTTCGTCAAACACCTGCTGATCACCGGCGGCCACGGTGATGAACACGAAATACACAATCGCCTGTACAGCCGCGACGGTCTGCGCGAAACCTATACCTGCCAGCGCTTGCCCGGCAGTTACCACGGTTCGGGTTGCACATTGGCGAGCGCCCTCGCCGGTCGTCTGGCCCAGGGTGAAAACCTCATCAGTGCCGTGCAGAGCGCGCTTAACTACACGTGGCGCACCCTGCGCGATGCCGAGCAGTTGGGCAAAGGCCAGTTCGTGCCGCGCCGTCTGCCACTGGATTTCTGTTCGTAACGCCATGAGGCATGCCCGATGAAACTACGTGGCCTGTACGCCATTACCGACAGCCAGTTACTGGCCGGTAAATTTCTTTCGTACGTGGAGGCGGCGCTGGAAGGCGGCGTCACCCTGCTGCAATACCGCGACAAGAGCAGCGACGAGGCCCGCCGTCTGCGTGAAGCTGAAGCCCTGCGTGATTTGTGCGAACGCTACAAGACCCATCTGATCATCAATGACGATGCCGAACTGGCCGCACGCCTGAACGTCGGCGTGCACCTGGGCCAGACCGATGGCCCGCTGACCCCGGCCCGTGCGTTGCTCGGTCGCCAGGCGATCATCGGTTCGACCTGTCACGCGCAACTCGAACTCGCCGAACAAGCGGCCAAAGAAGGCGCCAGTTATGTCGCCTTCGGCCGTTTCTTCAATTCCAGCACCAAACCCGGCGCACCGACTTGCAGCCTCGAACTGCTCGACCAGGCCCGCAGCACATTGCACCTGCCGATCTGCGCGATCGGCGGCATCACCCTGGAAAACGCCGCCCCGCTGGTGGCCCACGGGGTCGATCTGCTGGCGGTGGTCCACGGCCTGTTTGGCGCCGAGAGCACGGCTGAAGTGACCCGTCGCGCCCGCGCATTCAACGAATTACTAAAAATCTGATTTGAGAGCCCCATCATGTCTCGTTCCGAAACGCTGTTTGCCAATGCCCAGAAACACATTCCCGGTGGCGTGAATTCACCTGTTCGCGCGTTCAAGAGCGTTGGCGGCACCCCCCTGTTTTTCAAACACGCTGAAGGCGCCTACGTCACCGACGAAGACGACAAGCGTTATGTGGATTACGTTGGTTCCTGGGGGCCGATGATCCTCGGCCACAGCCACCCGGACGTGCTGGACGCGGTGCGCAAGCAGCTGGAACACGGCTTGTCCTATGGCGCCCCGACCGAGATGGAAACCGAGATGGCGGACCTGGTCTGCTCGATCGTCCCATCGATGGAAATGGTGCGCATGGTCAGCTCCGGCACCGAAGCGACCATGAGCGCGATTCGCCTGGCCCGTGGTTTCACCGGTCGCGACAGCATCATCAAGTTCGAAGGCTGCTACCACGGCCACTCCGACAGCCTGCTGGTTAAAGCAGGTTCCGGCGCCCTGACCCAAGGTGTGCCGAGCTCGGCCGGTGTACCGGCGGCCTTCGCCAAACACACCCTGACCCTGCCGTTCAACGACATCGACGCCGTGGCAACCATGCTCGCTGAAGTGGGCCAGGACGTGGCCTGCATCATCGTCGAGCCGGTGGCCGGCAACATGAACTGCGTACCGCCGGCACCGGGCTTCCTCGAAGGCCTGCGGACCCTGTGCGACAAGCACGGCGTGGTGCTGATTTTCGACGAAGTGATGACCGGTTTCCGCGTTGCCCTCGGCGGTGCTCAAGCGCATTACGGCGTTACGCCGGACCTGACCACATTCGGCAAGATCATCGGTGGTGGCATGCCGGTTGGCTGCTTCGGCGGCAAACGCGCAATCATGTCGCACATCGCGCCACTGGGCCCGGTGTACCAGGCTGGCACCTTGTCGGGTAACCCGCTGGCAATGGCGGCCGGCCTGACGACCTTGCGCCTGATCAGCCGCCCAGGCTTCCACGCCGAACTGAGCGACTACACCAGCCGCCTGCTCGATGGCCTGCAACAGCGCGCCGACGCTGCCGGCATTCCGTTCGTGACCACCCAGGCCGGTGGCATGTTCGGCTTGTACTTCAGCGGCGCCGACGACATCGTCACCTTCGATGACGTGATGGCCAGCGACGCGAAGCTGTTCGGCCGCTTCTTCCACCTGATGCTCGAAGGTGGCGTGTACCTGGCGCCAAGTGCATTCGAAGCCGGCTTCACCTCGATCGCCCATGGCGAAGCCGAGTTGAAACTGACCCTGGATGCCGCCGAGCGCGCCTTCGCTGCATTGAAATAACGTTGTACCGCTGACGTTGGCGATTGCCAGCGTCAGCTTTCACCTACATTCCCGCCTCTTTTCCTACTCACCTGCCAATAATCCCCCGTAAAGTGGGCGATATATTCCCCGTGCAGCAGAAAAACGAGTAAAGACTTTGTAAGGTTGGCCCTGCTTATTTCATAATGCGCGCTTATTGGATCCCCTCGTTGGGTCCGCGCGCCCTTCAGAGGTAAGTCGATTCCCATGAACCGCACCGGCCGCGCCCTTGCAATGGGCTGCCTGTTGCTCCTTCAGCCCCTGCTCGCGCTCGCACAAGCAGGCGGCAACTCGTTGTTAATCCCAGCGATGGGTCGCTGCACCCTCAATACCCAGCCGCAAGACCTGGCACAGGCGCTCGCCGCCTGTCAGAAAGCGTCGGATGAAGGGGATGCGCAAGCGCAATACGAGTTGGGTGAGTTCTACTACGACGGCAAAAACACCCCGCGCGATCTGAAAAAAGCCCTGGATTACTTCGAAAAGGCCTCGCTGCAAGGCCATGCCCAGGCGCAATTCAAACTCGGCACCATGTTCTTCCACGGCGAAGGTGTACCGGCCAATAACGTTCAGGCATACATCGTGCTGAAAATGGCGGCGGTCAATGGTGCGGAAGAAGCGCTGGATACGGCGGATGAAGTCGCCGAGAAGATGCCGCGTGAAGAGCTTGAAGTGGCGACTCAGGTGCTTGGGCAGATCTTCCGCAAGTACCTGATGGAATTGCAAAGCGCCGATGGGCGTACGCCGTTTTCGCCTCTTCCCTGATTTCTGCCTCGATCTTTCTGGCCCCTTCGCGGGCAAGCCTCGCTCCTACAGGTCTTATGTGCACACATAACCTGTAGGAGCGAGGCTTGCCCGCGAAGGGCGCGACCCGGTCTTGAGCCTTACTTCTCAGGCATCGGCATCGGAAACGGCATCACATTGCCGACCGCGCCACGGGCTTCGCTGATTTTCGGGGTGCCCAGACGCTCGACTTCGTCGATGCGCACGATCGAATGCATCGGCACAAAACTGCGCACCACGCCCTCGAACTGAGCCTTGAGCTTCTCTTCGCTCGGGTCGACGACCACTTGCGTGCGCTCGCCAAAGACGAACTCTTCCACTTCCAGGAAGCCCCACAGATCACTTTGATAGATCTGCTTGGCGTACATTTCGTACACCTGGCCCTGATTGAGGAAAATCACCTTGTAGATTGGAGCTTCACGTTTGGTCATGGTGGGCGAGCAACACATCGGGGGATAAAAATGAGGGCGCGAACTATAGCATAGCCACCGGACGCGCAACGGTAGGAACCTTGGGACATGTTCCCTATAATGCGCGGTTCTTTGAATCACGTGATGACTGTATCCATGGCCAAGAAGCTTTACATCGAAACCCACGGTTGCCAGATGAACGAGTACGACAGCTCGCGCATGGTTGATCTGCTGGGTGAACATCAGGCCCTGGAAGTCACCGCTCGCGCTGAAGACGCCGACGTGATCCTGCTCAACACCTGCTCGATCCGCGAACGCGCCCAGGACCGGGTGTATTCCCAGCTCGGCCGCTGGCGTGAACTGAAACTGGCCAACCCGGAGATGGTGATCGCCGTCGGCGGTTGCGTCGCCAGCCAGGAAGGCGCCGCCATCCGCGATCGCGCACCGTACGTCGACGTGGTGTTCGGCCCGCAAACCCTGCACCGTCTGCCGGAAATGATCGACGCCGCCCGCGCTACCAAGCTGCCGCAAGTCGACGTCTCGTTCCCGGAAATCGAAAAATTCGACCACCTGCCCGAGCCACGCATCGATGGCCCGAGCGCTTATGTGTCGGTGATGGAAGGTTGCAGCAAGTACTGCACATTCTGCGTGGTGCCCTACACCCGCGGCGAAGAAGTCAGCCGCCCGTTCGATGACGTGATTGCCGAGATCATCCATCTCGCCGAGAACGGCGTGCGTGAAGTGACGTTGCTGGGCCAGAACGTCAACGGCTATCGCGGAACCACTCACGATGGTCGCCTGGCGGACCTCGCCGAGCTGATCCGCGTGGTCGCCGCTGTCGATGGCATCGACCGCATCCGCTACACCACTTCGCACCCGCTGGAGTTCTCCGACAGCCTGATCCAGGCACACGCCGAGGTACCGGAGCTGGTGAAACACCTGCACCTGCCGGTGCAATCGGGTTCGGACCGCATTCTGTCGGCGATGAAGCGCAACCACACGGCGCTGGAATACAAATCCAAACTGCGCAAGCTGCGCGCCGCCGTTCCGGGGATCTGCATCAGCTCGGACTTCATCGTCGGCTTCCCGGGCGAAACCGAAAAAGACTTCGAACAGACCATGAAGCTGATCGAAGACGTCGGTTTCGACTTCTCCTATTCGTTCGTCTATAGCCAGCGCCCAGGCACGCCGGCAGCCGATCTGGCCGACGAAACGCCGGAAGAACTGAAAAAAGAACGCCTGAACGCCTTGCAACATCGCCTGAACCAGCAAGGTTTCGAAATCAGCCGACAAATGGTCGGTTCGGTCCAGCGGATCCTGGTGACCGATTACTCGAAAAAAGACCCTGGCGAGCTGCAGGGCCGGACCGAGAATAACCGGATCGTCAACTTCCGCTGCGACAATCCAACCCTGATCGGCCAATTCGCCGACGTGCACATCGATGCGGCACAACCGCACTCGCTGCGCGGCTCTCTAATTCAATGACACCACAAAACCTGTAGGAGCGAGCGGTGCGGCGATCCGACTTGCCCGCGAAGGCCGCACCGAGATCTGTCATACGGACCGCGTTATCGTTCTTCGCGGGCAAGCCTCGCTCCTACAGGGGACGGTGTTTGGCGCTGGATTATTTAAGAGCTTTCGCACCCAGGCCACTGGCGTTATCCTTGATTTCATCTTAATTGCCCCAGGGCGGCTAAATACGACCTTGAACGCACCCATAGAACCACATCGTTTTATCCTCGAGCCCTTTGAGGCTCGCCGCTTTGCCAATCTGTGCGGGATGTTCGACGAGCACCTGCGCTTGATCGAGCAACGCCTGACCATCGAAATCCGCAACCGCGGAAATCAGTTCGAGCTGATCGGCGACCCCAAACACACCACCTCCGCGGAAAACCTCCTGCGCCGCCTGTACCGGGAAACCAAGGGTACCGAGCTGTCGCCGGACATGGTTCACCTGTTCCTGCAGGAATCGGCCGTCGAAGAGCTGGACAACGTTTCGCCGTCCGAACCTTCCGTGGCCCTGCGCACCAAAAAAGGCATGATTCGCCCTCGCGGCTTGAATCAGCTGCGCTACGTGAAGGAAATCCTCGGCAACGACATCAACTTCGGCATCGGTCCGGCCGGTACCGGCAAGACCTACTTGGCCGTTGCCTGCGCGGTAGATGCATTGGAACGCGAGCAGATCCGCCGCATCCTGCTGGTGCGCCCAGCGGTTGAAGCGGGCGAAAAACTCGGCTTCCTGCCCGGCGACCTGTCGCAAAAAATCGACCCGTACCTGCGTCCGCTCTACGACGCACTCTACGAAATGCTCGGCTTCGAATACGTCGCCAAGCTGATCGAGCGCCAGGTAATCGAAGTCGCGCCGCTGGCCTACATGCGCGGTCGCACGCTGAACAACAGCTTCATCATCCTCGACGAAAGCCAGAACACCACCGTCGAGCAGATGAAGATGTTCCTGACCCGGATCGGCTTCGGTTCCACAGCGGTCATCACCGGTGACATCACCCAGGTCGACCTGCCGAAAGGCACCAAGTCCGGGCTGCACCATGTGATCGAAGTGCTGAAAGACGTACCGGGCATCAGCTTCACCCATTTCATGCCCAAGGACGTCGTGCGCCATCCACTGGTGCAGCGGATCGTCGAAGCCTACGAGCGCTTCGAGAATCGCGGGGTAGACGAAACACCAAAGGACAGCCGCCGCGATGCTTGAGCTTGATCTGCAACTGGCCACCGAAGCATCTGCGCCAAGTGAAGCCGAGTTCCGCCAATGGTGTGAACTGGCCCTGCGCCAGCGCACCGCCGACTCCGAAATGACCATTCGCCTGGTCGACGAAGCGGAGGGGCGCGAGCTGAATCACACCTGGCGGCAAAAGGACTACGCCACCAACGTGCTGTCGTTTCCTGCCGATGTGCCTGACGAGTTTCTCGACATCCCGCTGCTGGGCGATCTGGTGATCTGCGTGGCGGTGGTCGAGCGCGAAGCCGCCGAACAAGGCAAGGAACCCAAGGCCCACTGGGCACATCTGGTCATTCACGGCTGCTTGCATCTGCTGGGTTACGACCATATAGATGACGACGAAGCCGAAGAAATGGAAGCACTGGAACGAACGTTGCTTGCTGAGTTGGGCTACCCCGACCCGTACGCGGACGACGAAACAGAAACATCCCCTATCGTTACAACAAAGGATTCAGAGTAATCGCTATGAGCGAAGATCGATCGAGCAACGGGCAGAAGTCATGGCTGGGTAAGCTCACCCAGGCTTTTGCCCACGAGCCGAAGAACCGTCAGGAGCTGCTGGAGCTCCTGCGCGATGCACATCAAAACAAGTTGCTGGACAGCGAAGCGCTGGCCATCGTCGAAGGCGCCATCCAGGTTGCAGACCTGCAAGTACGGGACATCATGGTCCCGCGTTCGCAGATGATCAGCATCAAGGCGACCCAGACACCCCGCGAGTTTTTGCCCGCCGTGGTCGACTCTGCCCACTCCCGCTACCCGGTCATCGGCGAAAGCCACGATGACGTGATGGGCGTGTTGCTGGCCAAGGACTTGCTGCCGTTGATCCTCAGGGAGAACGGTGACAGCTTCAACATCAAGGATCTGCTGCGCCCGGCCACCTTCGTGCCCGAGTCCAAGCGCCTGAACGTGCTGCTGCGCGAGTTCCGCGCCAACCACAACCACATGGCCATCGTCATCGACGAATACGGCGGCGTGGCAGGTCTGGTGACCATTGAAGACGTGCTGGAACAGATCGTCGGCGACATCGAGGACGAGCATGACGTCGAGGAAGACAGCTACATCAAGCCGCTGCCCAGCGGTGATTTCCTGGTCAAGGCCCTGACGCCGATCGAGAACTTCAACGAATTCTTCGACAGCGAGTTCTCCGACGACGAATTCGACACCGTTGGCGGCCTGGTGATGAGCGCGTTCGGGCACTTGCCAAAACGCAACGAAATCACTGAAATCGGCCCTTACCGCTTCCGTATCCTCAATGCGGACAGCCGTCGAATCCACCTTTTGCGCCTGACTCCAATTGCCCGTTAAGGACTGACATGCTCCGCGTAACCCGCCCCGGCTGGCCCGGTAACCTGCTGGCCGTGGCGGCCGGTGCACTCACCACCCTGGCCCTGGCGCCGTTCGATATCTGGCCGCTGGCACTGCTGGCGGTCGGGTTCTTTTATGCCGGTTTGCGCGAACTGAACCCACGTCAGGCCCTTGGCCGTGGCTGGTGTTTCGGTTTTGGCCTGTTTGGCGCGGGCACCAGCTGGATCTACTACAGCATTCACAACTTCGGTGGCGCTTCCGTGCTGCTGGCCGGGTTCCTGATGCTGCTCTTCACTGCAGCGATTGCCTGGTTTTTCGCCCTGCCCGCCTGGATCTGGGCGCGCTGGCTGCGACGCAACGAGGCGCCGCTGGCCGATGCCCTGGCGTTTGCGGCGTTGTGGGTCGGCCAGGAAGCGTTTCGTGGCTGGTTCCTGACCGGTTTCCCGTGGCTCTACTCCGGTTACAGCCAGCTCGACGGCCCGTTGGCCGGGCTCGCACCCGTGGGCGGGATGTGGCTGATTTCCTTCACCCTGGCCCTGACCGCCGCACTGATCTACAACGCCTTGCGCCTGGTGAAAGCGGGTCGTAAAGCCTTCATCGCCGCTGGCGTATTGCTGTTGCTCGGCCCTTGGGTCGCCGGCATCGCACTCAAGGGCCATGCCTGGACCACCCCGGCCGGCGAGCCGCTGAGCGTCGCGGCGATTCAAGGCAATATCGAACAAAGCATGAAGTGGGACCCGGCGCAGCTCAATGCGCAACTGGCGCTGTACCGCGACATGAGCTTCAGCTCCAAGCCAGTCGACCTGCTGATCTGGCCGGAAACCGCCGTCCCGGTGCTCAAGGAATCCGCCCAGGGCTACCTGAACATGATGGGAAACTTCGCCGCAGAACGTAAGAGCGCGCTGATTACCGGCGTACCGATCCGTGAAGAAGTCCACCACCAGAAGCGCTTCTACAACGGCATCACCGTAGTGGGTGAAGGCGATGGCACGTACCTCAAGCAGAAACTGGTGCCGTTCGGTGAGTACGTACCGTTGCAGGAAGTGCTGCGCGGGCTGATCGCCTTCTTCGATTTGCCGATGTCGGACTTTGCCCGCGGCCCCGCCGATCAGGCGATGCTGCAAGCCAAGGGTTATCAGATTGCGCCGTTCATCTGCTACGAGGTGGTTTATCCGGAATTCGCCGCCAGCCTTGCCGCTCGCAGCGATCTGTTGCTGACCATCAGCAACGACACCTGGTTCGGCACTTCCATCGGCCCGCTGCAACACTTGCAGATGGCGCAGATGCGCGCACTTGAGGCCGGTCGCTGGATGATCCGCGCCACCAACAACGGCGTCACCGGCCTGATCAACCCGTTTGGGCAGATCACTGTCCAGATCCCACAGTTCGAACGCGGCATTCTGTATGGCGAAGTGGTGCCAATGCACAACCTGACGCCGTATCTTGAATGGCGCTCGTGGCCGCTGATCATCGTGTGCGTGTTGTTGTTCGGCTGGGCGCTAGTGGCCAACCGGATGGCGAAAACCGTCTGAATCTCTGTAGGAGCGAGCTTGCTCGCGATGGACGTGAACGATGACGCGTGTTTGCCGCAAACAAGCGCCGCTTTCAGACTCATCGCGAGCAAGCTCGCTCCTATAGGGAATGTGCAAGTTTTGGGCTATCGGTAAAACAGCGGATACCCCACCTGCCCCGCCGCCTCATTCAACAACATCCCGCTTTGCCACACCGACTTGAATTCCGGGACCCAGCCCGCCAACGGCCGGGCATTATCCACCCCGAGAAACCCCATCGGCGCCGCCACCACCTCAAAACCCGCCTTCTGAAAACTCCAGACCGCTCGCGGCATGTGCCAGGCCTGGGTGACAACGACCACGCGCTTGACCCCTTCCGGCAACAACACCTCAGCACTGAATTGAGCGTTCTCCCACGTGGTGCGGCTGCGCTCTTCCTGCCAGCGCACGGTCACGCCGAAATCATCGCGCAACGAATCGGCCATCAACCTGGCTTCGCTCGGTGGTGTCCCGTAATGCAATCCGCCGCTGGTCAGGATCGGCAAGCCCGACGCCTTCGCCAGCCGCGCCGCATAGCGTTCGCGCTCCAGCGCGACACCGGTCGGCTGGTCGGCACCCCAGGCCAGGTCGCCACGTTCGCGCCCCGCACCGAGCACGATGATCGCGTCGGCGCGCTGAGCCAGGGTTGCCCACTCCTCGCGAGCCAGCGGCGGCTCGCGCTCCAGGGCTTTGGCGCCCCATTGCACAGCCACCGGCAGGCTCATCAGCCAGAAGCCGCCCGCCCCCAGCGCAAAGCACACACCGGCAAGGCGCGGTCTTGAGCGGCGAAACCACCAGGCAAGCACCAACAACAGCAACAAAATGCCGGGCGGCATGAGAAGGTGTTTAACGAAGTAACGAAAAGGCATCGAGCATCTCCTGAAGATGCTCGAAGCCTAAGTGGGTTGACGCAATGCGACAACAAATGCGAAAGGACTATGCTTTAAAAAACCACACGCCATGGGTTCAAGTGCCCTTACTTGAATTGCAGAGACCGGACCTTTACCGCGTCTTTGCCGGGTGCCTTGTCCTTGAGCCAGATGATCTTGGCCGAACGTGGTGCGTCGAGTTGCTTCACTGCTTCTGACAAGCATCCGTGTGTTTCACGTTCACTGCGATCCAGATACGCCTTGACCAGTTCAAACTCTGCGGGGCTCAGGCCACGCAGTTCCAGCTCCAGGGGACGTTCATCGCGCAACCGGCCAGCGGTTTTTGCCGCGTCCAAGGCCAATCCCAGACGATCGATCAGTCTTTCGTACAACTCCGGTTTTGTAACTTTTTGCTGTGACTCAACCATCCCTCACCTCATTGAAGATAAGACTCACTCCCCATTTAGAGCTTAGCTTCCATGAACAAACCGGCTGAACGCCGCGACCAACGGCCCTCGCAGCCATTTCTGCGAGACGCGCGGCAGTAATCAGGGTTTCCCTCGGTAGAGTGCGGTCATGTATGCTACGGCGCTTCCTGTAACTCCACTTCCAGCTCGTCTGGGCACCGAAACGCCGATTTGGCGTGATCACCGTCCAGCGTCGCATTGAAGAGGATTAGGCCACCCCTATTCAGTTCAAAAGTAGCCATGCACGAACAATATCAGCCCCGTGAAATCGAAGCCGCCGCCCAGTCGTTCTGGGACGAGCAAAAGTCCTTTGAAGTCAGTGAACAGCCAGGCAAGGAGACGTTCTATTGCCTGTCGATGTTCCCTTACCCCAGCGGCAAGCTACACATGGGGCATGTGCGCAACTACACCATCGGCGACGTGATCTCCCGCTACCAGCGCATGCAAGGCAAGAACGTCCTGCAACCCATGGGTTGGGACGCCTTCGGCATGCCGGCGGAAAACGCCGCGATGAAGAACAACGTAGCGCCCGCCAAGTGGACCTACGAAAACATCGCCTACATGAAATCCCAGCTGCGCAGCCTGGGCCTGGCGGTGGACTGGTCGCGTGAAGTGACCACCTGCAAGCCCGATTACTACCGCTGGGAACAATGGCTGTTCACTCGCCTGTTCGAAAAAGGCGTGATCTACAAAAAGAGCGGCACCGTGAACTGGGACCCGGTCGATCAGACCGTCCTGGCCAACGAGCAAGTGATCGACGGTCGCGGCTGGCGCTCCGGCGCGCTGATCGAAAAACGCGAAATCCCGATGTACTACTTCAAGATCACCGCGTACGCGGATGAACTGCTGGAGAGTCTCGACGATCTGCCGGGCTGGCCTGAACAGGTCAAGACCATGCAGCGCAACTGGATCGGCAAGTCCCGCGGCATGGAAGTGCAGTTCCCGTACAACGTCGACTCCATCGGCGAAGCCGGCGCGCTGAAAGTCTTCACCACCCGTCCGGACACCCTGATGGGCGCGACCTACGTCGCCGTGGCCGCCGAACACCACCTGGCCACCCTGGCCGCACAGAACAACCCCGAGCTGCAAGCGTTCATCGCTGAATGCAAGGGCGGCAGCGTCGCTGAAGCCGACGTCGCCACCCAAGAGAAAAAAGGCCTGCCGACCGGCCTGTTCGTCGAGCACCCACTGACCGGCGAGAAACTGCCAGTGTGGGTCGCCAACTATGTGCTGATGCACTACGGCGACGGCGCCGTCATGGCGGTTCCAGCGCATGACGAGCGTGATTTCGAGTTCGCCCACAAGTACAACCTGCCGGTCAAATCGGTGGTGCGCACCAGTTCAGGCGACACCAATCCGGCGCCGTGGCAAGACGCCTACGGCGAACACGGCACGCTGATCAACTCCGGCGAATTTGACGGCCTCGACTTCGCAGGCGCTTTCGACGCCATCGAAGTCGCGCTGATCAAGAAAAACCTCGGCGCATCGCGTACCCAGTTCCGCCTGCGCGACTGGGGCATCAGCCGTCAGCGTTACTGGGGCTGCCCGATCCCGATCATCCACTGCGGCACCTGCGGTGACGTGCCGGTCCCGGAAGACCAGCTGCCTGTCGTACTGCCGGAAGACGTGGTTCCGGACGGCGCCGGTTCGCCATTGGCCCGCATGCCCGAGTTCTACGAGTGCACTTGCCCGAAATGCGGCGCACCGGCCAAGCGTGAAACCGACACCATGGACACCTTCGTCGAGTCCTCGTGGTACTACGCCCGTTACGCCTCGCCGCACTATGAAGGCGGCCTGGTGGAAAAATCCGCAGCCGACCATTGGCTGCCGGTTGATCAGTACATCGGCGGCATCGAACACGCAATTCTTCACCTGCTCTACGCGCGCTTCTTCCACAAGCTGATGCGCGACGAAGGCCTGGTGAGCTCCAACGAGCCGTTCAAGAACCTGCTGACCCAGGGCATGGTGATCGCCGAGACTTACTATCGTCGCGAAGCCAATGGTGCTTACACCTGGTTCAACCCGGCGGACGTCGAACTCGAACGCGACAGCAAGGCCAAGGTCATCAGCGCCAAGTTGATCGCCGACGGCCTGCCGGTGGAAATCGGCGGCACCGAGAAGATGGCCAAGTCGAAGAACAACGGCGTCGACCCTCAGTCGATGATTGACCAGTTCGGCGCAGACACCTGCCGCCTGTTCATGATGTTCGCCTCGCCGCCTGACATGAGCGCGGAATGGTCCGACTCCGGAGTAGAAGGTTCGCACCGTTTCCTCAAGCGCGTCTGGCGTCTGGCTCAGGCCCACGTGACTCAGGGTCTGCCGGGCAAACTGGACATCGCCAGCCTGAACGACGAGCAGAAAGTCATTCGCCGTTCGATCCACCAGGCCATCAAACAGGCCAGCCACGACGTTGGCCAGAACCACAAATTCAACACCGCCATCGCCCAGGTGATGACGCTGATGAACGTGTTGGAAAAAGCCCCACAAGCGACCGAACAGGATCGCGCGCTGGTTCACGAAGGTCTGGAAACCGTGACGCTGTTGCTGGCTCCGATCACCCCGCACATCAGCCATGAGCTGTGGCATCGCCTGGGTCACGCCGATCCGGTGATCGACGCCGGTTGGCCAGTGCTGGACGACAGCGCACTGGTGCAGGACAGCCTGACACTGGTTATCCAGGTCAACGGCAAGCTGCGCGGCCAGATCGAAATGCCGGCCAGCGCGACTCGTGAAGAGATCGAAGCCGCTGCCCGCATCAACGAAAACGTGCTGCGTTTTGTCGACGGCCTGACTATTCGTAAAGTGATCGTAGTGCCCGGGAAACTGGTCAATATCGTCGCCAGCTAATTGGATCAGGCGCCAGGTGAGCCTGGCGCCGAGTAAAACCTTTCGGGCCGCATGATCGGCCCACATGGTTTCAAGGGGAGCAACAAGATGATCAAACGCAATTTGCTGGTGATGGGCCTCGCGGTCCTGTTGAGCGCCTGCGGTTTCCAGCTGCGCGGCACCGGCACCTATGAAATGGCGATCAAGGAAATCGACCTGAGCGCGCGCAATTCCTACGGTGAAACCGTGACGCTCATGCGTCAGGTGATGGAAAACAGCGGCATCAATGTCCACAGCGGCGCACCTTACAAACTGGTGCTGGCCGACGAAAAAGAAACCCAGCGCATTCTCAGCTACGCAGGCGCCGGCCGTACTGGCGAGTATGAGCTGAATACCGTGCTCGACTACGTCATCCTGGGTCGGAACGACCTGCTGCTGGTGAGCGACAAGATTGAAACGCAGCGAGTCTTCATTCACGACGGCAACAACCTGGTGGGTTCCGACCAGGAAGCCGCCGATGCCCGCAGGGACACGCGTCGTGAAATGGTTCAACGCATGATGATCCGCATGCAACAGCTCACGCCATCTCAGCTGGATCAGTTGCAAGAGACTGCCGAAGCCAGGGCCAAGGCTGAAGCCGCGGCACTTGAAGCAGCGCAAAAGGCTGAAGCGGAAACGCCGCGTCAGTCGCCTGTCGAAATCCCGCAGCAATAAGACTTACGGGGCGCTCAGGCGCCCCGTTTGCCCTCGCCTATGAAACTCGCCCCCGCCCAACTCGCCAAACACCTGCAAGGTACGCTCGCGCCGGTCTACATCATCAGTGGCGACGATCCGCTGCTGTGTCAGGAAGCCGCCGACGCCATTCGCGCAGCCGCCCGTCAACAGGGCTTCGATGAACGCCAGGTGTTCGCCGCCGAAGCCAGTTTCGACTGGGGAACGCTGCTGCAAGCCGGCGCAAGCATGTCGTTGTTCGCTGAAAAACGCCTGCTGGAACTGCGTCTGCCGTCCGGCAAACCCGGTGACAAAGGCGCAGCCGCATTCATCGAATACTGCTCGCGACCCGCCGAAGACACCGTGCTGCTGATCAGCCTGCCGAAGCTCGACGGCAGCGCGCAGAAAACCAAATGGGGCAAGGCGCTGGTCGAAGGTCAGCACACTCAGTTCGTGCAGATCTGGCCGGTGGACGCCAGCCAGTTGCCGGGCTGGATCCGGCAGCGCTTGTCCCAGGCCGGCCTGTCCGCCAGCCAGGACGCCGTGGAACTGATCGCCGCGCGAGTCGAGGGCAACTTGCTGGCGGCCGCGCAAGAGATCGAAAAGCTCAAGCTGATGGCCGAAGGCGGGCAGATTACCGTCGAAACCGTGCAAGCCGCAGTGGCCGACAGCGCGCGCTTCGATGTCTTCGGCCTGACCGATGCGATTCTCAACGGCGAGGCCGCTCACGCCCTGCGCATGCTCGAAGGGCTGCGCGGTGAAGGCGTCGAACCGCCCGTGATTCTCTGGGCGCTGGCCCGGGAACTGCGCTTGCTGGCCAACCTCTCGCTGCAATACAGCCAGGGCGTGCCGCTGGACAAGGCCTTCAGCTCTGCCCGACCGCCGGTCTGGGACAAACGCAAACCGCTGATGAGCAAAGCCTTGCAACGTTACTCGGCGCAACGCTGGGCACAGTTGTTGTTGGAAGCACAGCGCATCGACGCACAGATCAAAGGTCAGGCGGCGGGTTCGCCGTGGATGAGTTTGAGTCGGTTGTCGTTGTTGATGGCTGGGCAGAGATTGTCGTTGCCCGCAGAGTAATCGCATAACGGCCGTTCGCGGGCAAGTCGGACCGCCGCACCGCTCGTTCCTACAGTCAATCGATGACCCTGTAGGAGCGAGGCTTGCCCGCGAATGGCGTCCGAAAGGTCCTACGCAATGTGGGGTCTAGACAGAACCCCAACTTCGGCAGATTATTTCCCCCCGCAAAACCCCACTCAATCGAGAGATCCGATCATGAGCAAAAAGCCATCTAAACATGGCCCCAACAAGGCCAAATCCATCATCGCCCAGCCACTGTTCCGCAGCCATCAGGAACGAGCCGGCAAGGGCAAAGGCAGCTACCGCCGCGAAGCCTTCCAGTCTGACAACTGGGAGGCTTCTTACTTTCTGGCGGCCTGAAAGGCAAGCCATCGCTCAACATGTTAAGGTCTGCACCTGATCCGTATTCCCTGGACCCGTGCATGCCCCTTTGTATTTCCCGTCGTTGGCATTTGCGCCAATTGATTGCTGCCTCCAGCCTCGTTCTGCTTGTCGCCTGCGCGGAAAAACCGACCGCCGCCGACGCCCAACCGCTTCAGACCCTTCCCGTCGCGACAGCCCCAGCGGTGATCCCGCCCGTGGTGCCGACCGGTGAAAATCTCGACATCCAGCCGACCCAGACCTTCGCCGAATGGCAGGCGGGTTTCCGCAAGGATGCGCTGGCCGCCGGCATCCGCGCCGACCTGTTCGACCGCGCCTTCGCCAATGTCAGCCTGGACACCAGCGTGATCCGTGCCGACCGCAGCCAACCGGAATTTTCCCGCCCGGTGTGGGAATACCTCGATGGTGCCCTGTCGCCGCTGCGCGTGCGCAAAGGTCAGGCACTGGTCAGCCAGTACGCCGACATCCTGCAAAGCATCGAACAACGCTACGGCGTCGATCGTCAGGCACTGGTTGCGGTGTGGGGCATGGAAAGTAACTTCGGCCAGTTTCAGGGCAGCAAGTCGGTGATCAACTCCCTGGCGACCCTGGCCTACGAAGGCCGGCGCCCTGGTTTCGCCCACGCGCAATTGATCGCGGCCCTGCAGATCCTGCAACAGGGCGACATCGCGCCAGAGAAAATGCTCGGCTCCTGGGCCGGCGCCATGGGCCAGACCCAGTTCATCCCGACCACCTACAACACCCACGCCGTGGACTTTGATGGCGACGGCCGTCGCGACATCTGGGGCAGCTCCGCCGACGCCCTGGCGTCGACCGCGCACTACCTGCAAAGCTCTGGCTGGCAGAAAGGCCAGCCATGGGGCTTTGAAGTGCAGCTGCCGGGCAGCTTCAACTACGTGCTGGCCGATGGCTCGATCCGCAAGAGCGTCGCCGAATGGCAGCAATTGGGCGTCACGCTGCCGAACGGCGGCCAGGTTCCGGCCGGCTCGGAACACCTGTCCGCGGCCCTGCTGCTGCCGGCGGGCTATCGTGGCCCGGCATTCCTGGTGCTCGACAACTTCCGTGCGATCCTCAAGTACAACAACTCGTCGTCCTATGCGCTGGCCGTCAGTTTGTTGTCCGAGCGCTTCAACGGCGCGGGGTTCATCAATGGCACCTGGCCCAAGGATGATTTGCCGCTGAGCCGTACCGAACGGATCGAGCTGCAAAACCTGCTGAGCGCGCAGAAATACGAAGCGGGCACCGCCGACGGCATCATCGGCGCCAACACCCGCAAAGCGATCCGCAGCGCCCAGCAGTCGTTTGGCTGGCCGGCGGACGGGTATCCGACGCATAAGCTGCTTGAAGGGCTGCGTAACCGCTAAAAGCTTCGCGGGCAAGTCGGATCGCCGCACCGCTCGCTCCTACAGGAGTTACATGTTCCCTGTAGGAGCGAGGCTTGCCCGCGAAGACTGACTATCAAACGACAAATATCTACCGTTTGATCACAACATCCTGCTCCAACACCAATTCCTTATTGCCCGCATCCAGCCGGACCAATGCCCCCATCGGCAACGTCAGGTTCGGATCGCAATGCCCGCTTCGCCACCCGGCCAGAACCGGAATCCGCAGCGGTTCAAAGGTCTGCTTGAGCAACCGCTCCAGCGCAATCGAATCGACCCCCGCCACATCCCCCACCAGAACCCCGCGCAACTTGCCCAGCGTGCCGGCCAGACGCAGATGAGTCAGCAGCCGGTCGATCCGATACAACGGCTCGTTGATGTCCTCGATAAGCAGGATGACGCCCTCGGCCTCGATTTCATAAGGCGTGCCCATGGTCGCGGCAATCATCGACAGATTACCGCCCAGCAAGCGCCCGTGAGCGATGCCAGGCTCGATTGTGGTCAACGGGTAAGCCACCGGGTGCGTCAACACACTGCCCGCCTTCACCTGCCCCCTGAGCATGTTGAAAAACGAGGACTCGGTAGGTTTTTGCTTGTCCCCCAACAAATCAGCGTTGAGCAGCGGGCCATGAAAAGTCACGAACCCGGCATAACGGCTGATCGCCAGGTGCAGCGCCGTGATATCGCTGTAGCCGATGAACGGCTTGGCGTTGTTCTGCAATAGTTCGAAATCAATGCGATCGAGCAAACGCGGCGTGCCGTAACCACCGCGCAGGCAAATGATCGCATCGACCTCGCTGTCCGCGAACGCGGCGTGCAGGTCATTGAGCCGCACATCGTCGCTGCCGGCCAGGTAGCCGTCCTGCTCATACACACCGGGGAAAATCCGCAACGCGTAACCGCGCGCGCGCATCCAGCTGATGGCCTTATCGGTGTCCAGTGCAGCGGGGCCTGCGGGCGCAATGACGCCGATCAGCCCTTGCGAGGGCAAGGCCGGAACGGGTTTATGGGGAAAAAGAGTGTGGGTCGGTCGAACGGTCATCCATGAATCTCCCTGCGCGAAAGCTTCTGCACACAGTAGTCAGGAACGGGAATAAACAGAAGAGGGACAGTCGCCCCACAGCGTGCAGGAAAAGACTGTAGTTGCCGTAAGCACGGCAAAAAAATGCCCGCAAGGCTGAAAAGCCTTGCGGGCGTTTTGTTACAACGACGAGATCAGTTCAGCTTTAACCAGCTTCGCCTGCTCGTCGGCGTGGTACGAGGAACGTACCAACGGACCGGAAGCGACGTTCTTGAAGCCCATCTTGTAACCTTCCTCGGCGAACCAGGCGAAGGTGTCCGGGTGCACGAAACGTTGCACCGGCAAGTGGCTGCGGGACGGTTGCAGGTACTGGCCGAGGGTCAGCATGTCGATGTCGTGCTCGCGCATGCGCTTCATGACTTCGATGACTTCTTCGTCGGTCTCGCCCAGACCCAGCATCAGGCCGGACTTGGTCGGAATGTGCGGCATCATCTGCTTGAAGCGTTGCAGCAAGGTCAGCGACCACTGGTAGTCCGAACCCGGACGCGCAGCCTTGTACAGGCGCGGCACGGTTTCCAGGTTGTGGTTGAACACATCCGGTGGCTCGGCGGCGGTGATTTCCAGCGCCACGTCCATGCGCCCACGGTAATCCGGGACCAGGGTTTCGAGCTGCACGTTCGGCGACAGCTTGCGGATTTCGCGGATGCAGTCGGCAAAGTGCTGGGCACCGCCGTCACGCAGGTCGTCGCGGTCAACCGAAGTGATCACTACGTATTTCAGTTTCAGGTCGGCGATGGCAATGGCCAGGCTTTCCGGCTCATTCACGTCCAGTGGTTTCGGACGGCCGTGGCCAACGTCGCAGAACGGGCAGCGACGGGTGCAGATGTCGCCCATGATCATGAAGGTCGCGGTGCCGCCGGAGAAGCACTCGCCCAGGTTCGGGCAGGACGCTTCTTCGCACACACTGTGCAGCTTGTGCTTGCGCAGCAACGCCTTGATGCGGTCGACTTCCGGGGAAACCGGGATGCGCACGCGGATCCAGTCAGGTTTCTTCGGCAGTTCGGTGGTAGGAATGATCTTTACCGGGATGCGTGCAACCTTCTCGGCGCCGCGCAGCTTGACGCCGGCTTCAACCTTGGCACGCGGGGCCGGACGCTCGGTGACATCCAGCGTCGGGATCATGGTTTGCACTGCATCAGTAGTCATATCAGTCGATTCCGCCCGTTAGGGTCGTCTGCTCAGCATAGTCGAGGTGTTTGACGAGCTGCGCGCGCAGCCGGGCACTTACCTCGGCAAATTCAATCGATCCTGCGTGATCGCTCAGCTGGGTCATCGCCAGCCCGGCGTAGCCGCAGGGATTAATCCGTCGAAACGGTTCCAGGTTCATGTCCACGTTCAGGGCCAGGCCATGAAAGGAACAACCGTGGCGGATCCGCAGACCCAGGGAAGCGATTTTCGCCCCATCGACGTAGACACCCGGTGCATCCGGCTTGGCCGCAGCCGTCACGCCGTAGCTGGCCAGCAGCTCGATCAGGCAGAGTTCCATGCGGGTGACCAGGTCACGCACGCCAAAACCCAGCTTGCGCACATCGAGCAACAGATAGGCGACCAACTGGCCGGGACCGTGATAAGTCACCTGACCACCGCGATCGACCTGCACCACCGGAATATCCCCCGGCAGCAACAAGTGCTCGGCCTTGCCGGCCTGGCCCTGAGTGAACACCGGTGGGTGCTCAACCAGCCAGATTTCGTCCGCGGCATCGCTGCCGCGTTCGTTGGTGAAACGTTGCATGGCATGCCAGACCGGCTCGTACGCCATCTGGCCGAGCTCGCGAAAGCCCAGCGTGCCAGACATCACAGCACCATGTGCACGAAGCCGGTAGCCCGCAGTTCGCTGTTGATGTTGTACAGCTGGTCCTGGTCGGTGGCGACGATGTGCAATTGAATCGTGGTGTATTTGCCGTTGGTGCTTTGGCGTTCATCCACACGGTCATGGTTGATCGTCGCGTGTTTCTTGACGATCTCGATGATCCTGTCTTTGTTGCCAACACCGGTATCGCTGATCACCTTAACCGGGTAATCAACGTTGGGGAATTCGATCTTGGGCGCCTTTACTTCAGTATCGGTCATGGCGTAACGGCCTCGTAAGCGTAAGCCGTGGCGACGGGCATGACCCCGCGCCGGATGAGCGCGGGACCATGCAGGTGCACACTAATTCAGTTGAACAAGCCGTAGAAGAATAGACGGATGCTATCCCACATGCGACGGAAGATACCACCCTCTTCGACGCCATCCAGAGCGATCAGGTCAGCGCTGTGCACCACCTTGTCGTCCAGTTTGACTTCGACTTTACCGATCACGTCGCCCTTGGCGATTGGCGCAACCAGTTGCGGGTTCATGGTCATGCTGGCAGCGAGCTTTTTCAGCTGGCCTTTTGGCAGGGTCATGGTCAGGTCTTCAGCCAGGCCGGCCTTGACTTGATTGGTGGAGCCTTTCCAGACAGGGGCCTGAGCCAGCTCGGCGCCTTTCTGATAGAAGGTCTGGGTTTCGAAGAAACGGAAACCGTAGGTCAGCAGCTTCTGGGTTTCCGACGCACGTGCCACTTCGCTGTTGGTGCCGAACACCACGGCGATCAGGCGCATGCCATCACGTACGGCCGAAGACACCATGCAGTAGCCGGCTTCATCGGTGTGGCCGGTTTTCAGACCGTCGACCGTCTTGTCGCGCCACAGCAGCAGGTTACGGTTAGGTTGCTTGATGCCGTTCCAGAAGAACTCTTTCTGCGAGTAGATCGCATAGTGAGCCGGGTCTTCGTGGATGATCGCGCGAGCCAGCACGGCCATGTCGTGAGCCGACGAGTAGTGCTCAGGGTTCGGCAGACCGGTCGGGTTCATGAAGTGGCTGTTGGTCATGCCCAGGTCGGCCACGGTTTTGTTCATCATGTCGGCGAAAGCGTCTTCGCTGCCGGCGATGTGCTCGGAGAGCGCAACACTGGCGTCGTTACCCGACTGAATGATGATGCCGTGCAGCAGGTCGCTGACGGTCACTTGCGAACCGACTTTGATGAACATCCGCGAACCGCCGGTGCGCCAGGCGTTTTCGCTGACGGTCACCGGGTCGTTTTCGCCGATCTGGCCACGACGGATTTCCAGCGTCGCGATGTACGCGGTCATCAGCTTGGTCAGGCTGGCAGGCGGCAGACGCTGGTCACCGTTGTTCTCGACCAGCACGTTGCCGCTGCTGGCATCCATGAGCACATAGGCTTTGGCGGCCAGTTGTGGCGGCGACGGCATCATCTCGACCGCGAAAGCGGCAGGCGAGAGGAGCAGCGGGACTAGAAGGCACAGGCGTTTGGCAAAGGTGGTGATGTTCATCCGTCTCTCGAAATCGCTAATGGAAACTGCCCGAAGGCAAAACTAATCTAGATGACCTTCTGACGGGCCATCGCGTGTTCAGTCGTTCACTCAGTACCCTTGCCGGGCTTTTGTTCTTCAACGAGCCAACAACCAGGTCCACCCCTCAAAACCGCAAGTGAACCGTCAATCAAGTACTACGTATTACTCGGCGGTGACCACGCTCGGCGAACCGAGATTGGCCAGGCGCACGCTGTTCTGCACTTGCTGGATTTCACCCGGCGAGCCGATCGGCCCCAGGCGCACCCGATGCAGTGTCTGTTGATTGCGCACGATCGAGCTGATGAACACCGGAGCGCTCACCATCCCGCTGAGCTTCGATCTCAGGAGTTCTGCAGCGTCCGGGTTGGCGAACGCGCCCACCTGCAGATACTGGCCAGAGGCTGGTACAGAAGCGTTTTTTTTTGCATCGATCTGCACGGGAACAACGGCCGCGGCGTGTTGCTGCGGCGGAGGCGTCCATTGCTCGACCGTGCCGGCCGATGCGGTAATCGTCGGCGCGGCATTTTGCGCTACTTGTGGCTCGTTGAGCATCAAAGGCGCCGGACGGCCTTTGGCCGCCCACCATTGCTGCGGGTCGATGCCTTCGACCTTGACCCGTGCGGTGCCGGTTTCGGCGTAGCCGAGTTTCTTCGCGGCAGCGTAGGACAAGTCGATGATGCGATCCGAGTAAAACGGCCCGCGATCGTTGACCCGCAAAATCACTGACTTGTTGTTGTCGAGATTGGTCACCCGAACGTAACTCGGCAGTGGCAAGGTCTTGTGAGCGGCGCTCATGCCATACAGGTCGTAAACCTCGCCATTGGCGGTGTTCTGGCCGTGGAACTTGGTGCCGTACCAGGACGCCGTGCCCGAGGCGACGTAGGTCTTGGATTCTTGCAGCGGGAAGTAAGTCTTGCCCAGCACGGTGTACGGGTTGGCTTTGTAAGGGCCGGTGTGCAGGGTCGGCGTGGCATCCGGGATGCGCGATACGTCGACGTCCCACCACGGTGCGCCATCTTTGTGGGCGCGGTTGATGTCCAGCCCTGGCGCCGAGCGCACGGCGGTGGATGATTTCTGTGACGGTGCGCGGCTGGTCGAACAACTGGCGACCAGCACTGCCAACGCGGCGAATGCCATCAGCTTCAGGGGTTTATTCATAGGCAATGCCCGCATTACTTGACGCCCCGTGCTTGGACCAGCTGTTCAGACAGTTGATGTACTGCCATGGCGTACATCACGCTGCGGTTATAACGCGTGATTGCGTAAAAATTCGTCAGGCCCATCCAGTATTCAGGGCCATTGTCACCTTCCAGGCGGAATGCCGTGACCGGCATATCATCGCGCAGCGCATCATGACTTGACCACCCTAGAGCCCGCAACTCCCCGACGGTTTTAGTCGGTTCGATGCCGGTGGTCAAACCTTCGTCGACCTGATCGCCACGCACATCGGCGCGGCTGACCACCGGTTCGCCGGCCACCCAGCCGTGACGCTTGAAGTAACTGGCGACGCTGCCGATGGCATCGTCCGGATTGGTCCAGATATTAATGTGGCCGTCACCGTCGAAGTCCACCGCATAGGCGCGGAAGCTGCTCGGCATGAACTGCGGCAAGCCCATCGCCCCGGCGTAGGAACCTTTGAGGGTCAATGGATCGACCTGCTCTTCCCGGGCCAGCAACAGGAATTCACGCAATTCCTTGCGGAAGAATTCGGCACGGGGAGGATAGTCGAAACCCAGGGTCGACAAGGCGTCGATAACCCGGTAATTGCCGGTATTTCGACCAAAAAAGGTCTCAACGCCGATGATCGAGACAATCACCTGGGCCGGTACGCCATATTCCTGCTCGGCACGGGCGAGTACCGCCTCGTGCTGCCGCCAGAAATCCACGCCGCGTGCGATACGCGCGTCGGTGATGAACATCGGGCGATATTCTTTCCACTGTTTGACCCGCTCGGCGGGCTTGGAGATAGCGTCCAGAATCGACTGCTTGCGCTCGGCTTCGCGGAACACGCCCATCAGCTGTTCACCGGCAAAACCGTAGTCGCGGGTCATTTCACCGACGAAGCCGGCCACCTGGGGTGAGCCTTCGTAATCGCCGGCCAACGCGTCCTGCGCTGTGCCAAGGATGCTTACCAGGCCGACCCATGGCGCGTATCGAGTCGCCCAGCCACGCATTACTTGCATTGAAATCTTCACCTTATTCAAACCTGTGCGATCCACTTGCGATGGGTATGGATCGACATCAAAACCCCAAACGCTGACAGCAGCGTTACCAGCGAAGTTCCTCCGTAGCTAATGAACGGCAACGGCACCCCTACAACCGGCAACAGGCCACTGACCATACCGATGTTGACGAAAACGTAAACAAAAAACGTCATGGTCAGGGCGCCCGCGAGCAGTTTGCCGAACAATGTCTGGGCCTGGGCGGTAATCACCAGCCCGCGACCGATCAACAGCAGGTAAATCAGCAGCAGTGCGCAGATACCCACCAGGCCGAACTCTTCACCCATCACCGCAATAATGAAGTCGGTGTGGCTTTCCGGCAGGAAATCGAGGTGCGATTGCGTGCCCAGCAGCCAACCCTTGCCGAACACGCCGCCGGAACCGATGGCGGCTTTCGACTGAATGATGTTCCAGCCGGTGCCCAGCGGATCGCTTTCCGGGTCGAGGAACGTCAGGATTCGTTGCTTCTGGTAGTCGTGCATGATGAAAAACCACATCCCCACGGCCACCGGCACGGCGGCGGCCAGCACGCTGATGATCCAGCGCCAGCGCAGCCCGCCCATGAACAAAACGAATGCGCCACCCGCCAGGATCAGCAGCGAAGTGCCGAGGTCGGGCTGACGCACGATCAGAATGAACGGCAAACCGATCAGGAACAGGCTGACGCCCACATGTTTGAGCTGCGGCGGCAAGGTGCGCTTGGACAAGTACCAGGCGATGGTCGCCGGCATCAGGATCTTCATGAACTCCGAAGGCTGGAAGCGGATCACCCCCGGAATGTTGATCCAGCGCGTCGCGCCCATGGCGTTGTGGCCCATGACGTCCACCACCACCAGCAACAGCACGCCGACGACATAAGCGACCGGCACCCAACGGGCCATGAAGCGCGGTTCGAATTGGGCGATGACAATCATCGACACCAGACCGATGCCGAACGAAGTGGCTTGCTTGGCCAGCAGGTCCCAGCTCTTGCCGCTGGCCGAATACAGCACGAACAGGCTGCCGGCGGCGAGGGTCAGCAGCAGGATCAGCAGCGGTCCGTCGATGTGCATGCGTTGCAACAGCGTCGCACGGCGACGCATCACATCCTCGCTGGAGAGGATGCGATCGAAATTACTCTTCACGGGCCGTAGCCTCCGCACTGATAGGGCTGGCGTATTCGGCTTTCAGTCGGCCGTCCTGGTCGAGGAGCCAGGCGTCCATGACTTGACGCACCACAGGCGCGGCGACACCGGAACCGGACTCGCCGTTCTCGACCATCACCGACACCACGATTTTCGGGTCGTCGGCCGGCGCGAAGCCGACAAACAAGGCGTGGTCGCGATGACGTTCCTGAACCTTCGAGCGGTCGTACTTCTCGCCCTGCTTGATCGCGACCACCTGGGCGGTACCACTTTTGCCGGCGATCCGGTATTGCGCGCCGATCGAAGCCTTGCGCGCCGTACCGCGCGCACCGTGCATCACTTGCTGCATGCCGTGGTTGACCCGGGTCCAGTCGGACGGATCGCGCAGGATGATGTCCGGCATCGGGTTGTCATCCTTCGGCCGCTCGCCTTCGACGGTCTTGGCCAGGTGCGGACGGTTCCACACGCCTTTGTTGGCCACCAGCGCCGTGGCCTGGGCCAGTTGCAGCGGCGTGGATTGCATGTAGCCCTGACCGATCCCGAGAATCAGCGTTTCACCCGGGAACCAGGCCTGGCGACGGGTCGCGCGCTTCCACTCACGGGACGGCATCAGCCCCGGCGACTCTTCGAACATGTCCAGCGAGACCTTTTGGCCGATGCCGAACTTGCCCATGTAGGCCGACAAGCGATCAATCCCCAGCTTGTGGGCCAGGTCATAGAAGTAGGTGTCGTTGGACCGCATGATCGCCGTGTCCAGATCGACGTAGCCGTCACCGGTACGGTTCCAGTTGCGATACTTGTGATCGTAATTGGGCAGCATGTAGTAGCCGGGGTCGAAGACCCTGGTCGACGCGGTGACAACGCCCGAGTCCAGGCCCGCAATGGCCACCGCTGGCTTGATGGTCGAACCCGGTGGGTAAAGGCCACGCAGCACGCGGTTGAACAACGGCCGGTCGATGGAATCACGCAGTTCGGAATAAGCCTTGAAGCTGATGCCGGTCACAAAAAGGTTCGGGTCGAAACTCGGCTGACTGACCATTGCCAGCACTTCGCCGGTTTTCGGGTCCAGCGCGACCACCGCACCACGGCGACCACCGAGTGCCGCTTCGGCCGCTTCCTGCAACTTGATGTCCAGGCTCAGGACGATGTCCTTGCCGGGAATCGGATCGGTACGCTTGAGCACCCGCAAAACGCGGCCTCGTGCGTTGGTTTCGACTTCTTCGTAACCCACCTGACCATGCAGCTCGGGCTCGTAGAAACGCTCGATGCCGGTCTTGCCGATGTGGTGGGTGCCGCTGTAATTGACCGGATCGAGAGACTTCAGCTCTTTCTCGTTGATCCGCCCCATGTAACCCACCGAGTGCGCAAAGTGCGCGCCCTGCGGGTAATGCCGCACCAGCTGCGCAACCACTTCCACACCCGGGAGGCGGAACTGGTTCACGGCGATGCGGGCGATCTGCTCTTCGGTCAGCTCGAACAGGATCGGCACCGGCTCGAATGGCCGACGCCCCTGGCGCATGCGTTTCTCGAAGATCACCCGATCCTCGGGCGTCAGCTCCAGCACTTCGACGATCACGTCGAGCACTTGCTGCCAGTCGCCGGAACGCTCGCGGGTCATGCTCAGGCTGAAGCTGGGCCGGTTGTCGGCCACCACCACGCCATTGCGGTCGAAGATCAATCCGCGGGTCGGCGGAATCGGCTGCACATGGACGCGGTTGTTTTCCGACAGGGTCGAGTGGTACTCGTACTGGATCACCTGGAGGAAATACAGGCGAGCGATCAGCACGCCGATCAGCACCACCACTGCAATAGCCCCGAACACGACGCGGCCACGCACCAGACGGGCGTCTTTTTCGTGGTCCTTGATGCGGATCGGCTGGGACATGAGGCAGAACTACTTGTGGTAAGGGTGACCGGACAGAACTGTCCAGGCACGGTACAGCTGTTCGCCGATCAGAATCCGCACCAGCGGGTGCGGCAACGTCAACGGTGACAACGACCAGCGCTGATCGGCCCGCGCACACACTTCCGGCGCCAGCCCTTCGGGGCCGCCGACCATGAAATTCACCGTGCGCGAGTCCAGCCGCCAGCGATCGAGCTCGACCGCAAACTGCTCGGTACTCCAGGGCTTGCCGTGGACTTCGAGGGTGACAACGCGCTCGTTCGGCCCGACCTTGGCCAGCATGGCTTCGCCTTCCTGACGGATGAAGCGTGCCACGTCGGCGTTCTTGCCACGGGTGTTGAGCGGTATTTCCACCAGTTCCAGCGCCAGCTCGGACGGAAGACGCTTGGCATATTCATGCCAGCCTTCTTCCACCCACTTGGGCATGCGTGAACCGACGGCGATCAGTCGCAGTCGCACAGCAATCCCTTACAGCTGGTCTTTGTTGAGCTTGGTGAAATGCTCGTGGGTGTTTTCCGGGCTGTGATGCGCAGCGCTGGCCGAACGGCTCTGCTCTGCACCGGCCCACAGGCGCTCCAGGTCGTAGAACTGGCGAGCCGAGGCGGTCATCATGTGCACGATGACGTCGTCCATATCCAGCAGGACCCAGTCGCTGTCGCCCTTGCCTTCTTCACCCAAAGGCTTGACGCCCTGGGCTTTGACGGCTTCGCGGACCTTGTCCAGCATGGCGCCGATCTGGCGGTTGGACGTACCGGTAGCGATGATCATGAAGTCAGTAATGCTCTGCTTTTCACGAACGTCGATGACCTGGATGTCCTGGGCCTTCACGTCTTCCAGGGCTGCCACGGCAACCTTGACCAGCGCTTCGCCAGCCAGCTCAGGGCCGGTTGGAGCTTCTACTGGCAGCGGGGCGCTCTTGAATGTGCCTTTGCGCTTTACTTTAGCTACGTCTTTGTCAGTCATATAAAACTCGTTTTGCTCGTATGTTCGGGCGCTTCGCTACACGCATTCACGTGCCTTGAAGCGCACCCTTTTTCAGTTCGACGCACGGTAAAGTCCGTGCGCATCGATGTAGGCCAGGACCGCGTCGGGCACCAGGAAACGTACCGACTTACCGCTGGCCAGCAGTTGACGGATCTGGGTGGCGGATACCGCGAGCGGCGTCTGCCAGACGAATGCAATCTGTCCGCTCGGCCCTTTAAGGGCCAGCGGGTCGCTCACCGAGCGCGCTGCCAGCAGGTTGCGCAAGGCATCCGGCGGTTCGCTGTCGGCATCCGGGCGTTGCAGCACCAGGATGTGGCAATGCTGGAGCAACTCTTCCCAGCGGTGCCAAGTGGGCAGGCCGCAAAATGCGTCCCAGCCCAAAAGTAGAAAAACCTGGTCTTCAGCGGCCAGTTCGGCACGCATCAGTTCCAGGGTGTCGATGGTGTAGGACGGCTTGTCCCGCTGCAATTCGCGGGCGTCCACCACCAACGGCGCCACACCGGCCACCGCGCACTCGACCATCGCCAGACGGTCCTTCGCCGACACCTGCGGCGTACTGCGATGCGGCGGCCTGGCACTGGGTGTCAGGCGTAACTCGTCGAGCGCCAGCGCTTCGGCGACTTCCAGCGCACCGCGCAAATGGCCGATGTGCACCGGGTCGAACGTCCCGCCCAGCATGCCGATACGCCGAGGCGCAGGTTCGCTGGTGGTTACCGGGGCCGACGGATTAAGGTCGCCCAAGTCAGACCGACGCCTGGCCGCGCAACTGGCCATCACCGACCACGATGTACTTCTCGCAGGTCAGACCTTCGAGACCCACCGGGCCGCGGGCGTGCAGCTTATCAGTAGAAATGCCAATCTCGGCACCCAATCCGTATTCGAAGCCATCAGCGAAGCAGGTCGGGGTGTTGATCATCACCGACGACGAATCGACTTCCGCGACGAAACGCCGGGTGTCTGCAAGGTTTTCGCTGACGATCGAATCGGTGTGATGGGAGCCGTACTTATTAATGTGCTCGATGGCCTGGTCCAGCCCGTCGACCACGCGGATCGAGAGGATCGGCGCCAGGTACTCGGTGTGCCAGTCTTCTTCAGTGGCCACTGCGGCATCAATGATCGCCCGAGTGCGCTCGCATCCCCGCAGTTCAACGCCTTTTTCGCGGAACTGGGCAGCCATCGACGGCAGGAAATCTTTGGCAACGGTTTGATCCACCAACAACGTCTCCATCGCACCGCAAATGCCATAACGGTAAGTCTTGGCATTGAAGGCAATACGCTGGGCCTTCGGCAGATCGGCGTGGGCACTGACGTAAACGTGGCAGATACCGTCCAGATGCTTGATCACCGGCACGCGCGCATCACGGCTGACGCGTTCGATCAGGCCACGGCCGCCACGGGGCACGATGACGTCGACGTATTCAGGCATGGTGATCAGCGCGCCAACGGCGGCACGGTCGGTGGTTTCGACCACTTGAACCACGGCGGCCGGCAGATCGGCTTCGGCCAGGCCGCGCTGGATGCAGGCGGCGATGGCACGGTTGGAATGAATCGCTTCGGAACCGCCGCGCAGGATGGTCGCGTTGCCGGACTTCAGGCACAGGCTGGCGGCGTCGATGGTCACGTTGGGCCGGGATTCGTAAATGATCCCGATCACGCCCAGCGGCACACGCATCTTGCCGACCTGAATCCCCGACGGACGGAAGCTCATGTCGCGAATGGCGCCGACCGGGTCCGGCAACGCTGCAACCTGGCGCAAACCGACGATCATGCCGTCGATACGCTCCGGGGTCAGCGCCAGACGTTCCAGCAGCGCAGGTTCCAGGCCATTGGCTCGACCAGCCGCCAGATCCAGCTCATTGGCGGCCGTCAGCTCGGCACGCGCGGCATCCAGCGCATTGGCAGCCGCCTGCAAGGCGCGGTTTTTCTGCGCGGTGCTGGCACGGCCGATGATGCGCGACGCTTCACGGGCGGCGCGACCCAGGCGGGTCATGTAGTCGAGAACGGACTCAGTCATTGTCTGCTGTGATCTTGGCAAAGATGAAAGCGGCAGATTATAGCTGTCGCGTCCCCTGACTAACAGCGGTGACGGGCGGATGGTCGAAATGGAGGGCAATTTGCCGACGTTCAGCCGTGATTAAGCTGCAAATTGTTATCATCACGACTCAATCAGCTTTGATAAATGCCGTTCATCATGTCCAACCTGACTGTTCGTGCGACCGCTGCGGGCCTGCCCACCGGGCTCCCGGACGCATTTTTCGACCGGGATGCGCAAACGCTGGCCCGGGATTTACTTGGCAAAGTCATCCGGCATCGGGTCGGTGAACTGTGGCTCAGCGCCCGGATCATCGAGACCGAAGCCTATTACTTCGAAGAAAAAGGCAGCCATGCCTCTCTCGGCTACACAGAAAAGCGTAAGGCTTTGTTTCTGGATGGCGGCCACATCTATATGTATTACGCCCGGGGCGGCGACTCCCTGAATTTCAGCGCTCAAGGTCCGGGCAATGCGGTTTTGATCAAATCCGCTTATCCGTGGGTCGATGAGTTGAGCGGCCCGGCAAGCCTGGCGCAGATGCTGCTGAACAATCCCGACGCCCAGGGCCGCCCTCGCCCGTCGCAAAAACTCTGTGCCGGGCAAACGCTGTTGTGCAAGGCGCTGGGTTTGAAGGTGCCGGTATGGGACGCCAAGCGTTTTGATCATGAAGTGCTGCTGGTGGAGGATGTCGGCCCGGCGCCGGGTCACATCATTCAAACCACACGCCTGGGTATTCCCCATGGGCGCGATGAGCATCTGATGTACCGCTTCGTCGACGCGGCTTACGCGCCGTATTGCACGCGAAACCCGCTGCGACGGGGGCAGGTCGAAGGTCGCGATTATTTTTTGCTGACCTGAATAATTGTGCCCCCCCCCTGTAGGAGCGAGCCTGCTCGCGATAGCGGTCTGACAGTCGAAGCAGATGTTGCCTGACACTCCGCCATCGCGAGCAAGCTTGCTCCTACAAGGGTCTGTAGTGTTTTGAAGAGTGCGTTCGGCCCTTGAGGCCAATTGATTATTCAATGGAGTTGTTTTTATGGGCCCATGGCTCGATAGCGTGACCGGATGGCTGACGGTCAACCCGCAATGGCTGGCTGCGGCGGTGTTCATCGTGGCCTTCGTGGAATGCCTGGCGATTGCCGGACTGATCGTACCCGGCACGGTGTTGCTGTTTGCCGTCGCCGTGCTGGCTGGCAGCGGTGCACTGTCGTTGAGCGAAACCTTGCTGCTGGGATTCGTCGCCGGCGTGCTGGGCGATATCGTTTCCTACTTTGTCGGGCGACATTTCCATCAGAACATCCGGCGCCTGCCCGGCCTGCGCCATCACCCGGAGTGGATCGCCGGTGCCGAGGCTTACTTCCAGCGCTATGGCATCGCCAGCCTGCTGGTCGGACGATTCATCGGGCCACTAAGGCCGATGCTGCCGATGGTCGCCGGGATGTTCGACATGCCGTTCCCGCGCTTCGTCGCCGTCAGCCTGTTGGCCACTGCCGGCTGGAGCGTCGCCTACCTGCTGCCCGGCTGGGCCACGGGCGCGGCGATTCGCCTGCCATTACCGGAAGGTTTCTGGCCTGAGGCCGGGATCGTCGCCGGCAGCATCGCCGTGATGATCGGCCTGAGCGCAACCAGCAGCCTGCGCCGCCATCGCAAGGCCACGATACTGATCGCCAGCATGAGCTTGTTGATTCTGGCCGGATTGTTTATCGGCTACCCGCACCTCACCGCTCTCGACCAGGGCTTGATGACACTGGTGCAGGAACACCGCAGCCCGATGCTCGATGAAGTCGCCGTGACTTTCACGCTGATCGGCGAGTTCCGCAACATGCTGCTGTTCAGCGCCCTGCTCACCGTTTTGCTGCTGCTGACCCGGCAATGGCGACAGGCGATTTTCGCTGGCAGCACGCTGCTCGTCACCGCACTCGGTAATACGTTCACCAAACACTTTTTCGCCCGGTTGCGCCCGGAAGTCCTGAGCGACCCGCTTACCAGCTACAGCATGCCCAGCGGCCATGCCTCGGGCTCTTTCGCGCTGTTTCTGACGCTCGCCGTGCTGGCCGGTCGCGGACAACCGCCAAGGATGCGCCTGACCTGGTTGCTGCTGGGTTGCCTGCCGGCGCTGGCGATTGCCTTGTCGCGCGTGTACCTGGGCGCGCACTGGCCAACGGATGTGCTGGCCGGCGCCATGCTGGCGGCGTGCGTGTGTGCGGCGAGCCTGGGGTTGAGTCAGCGCCAGACACCGCTCAACGCCATGCCACCCAAAGTCTGGTGGCTGGTGTTGCCGGCGATGGTGGTGTTATTCGGCTTCTTTGCGTTGCGGCATTTACCGCACGCAATGTTGCGGTATGCCTATTGATCGAACACAAAAAGCCCGAGCATTGCTCGGGCTTTTTTTATCCAGCGAAATTGTTCAAGTACGTCGAGCTTCGCGTTTTTCGATCAGCGCATCCGCGGCATCGGCGGCAGCCTGAGCAGCGACTTCATAGTTGAATCGCTGTTGACTCTTCAGCACTACCAGCATGACCTCAACGGCGCATTGATCCCAGATAGCCTGTTTTTGTGTTGCGTCGGAATCCATTTACATCTTCCTTTTCAAGTGTGAACCCACTTCCTGTGGGCAGACTTGAAACTATGCGTATCCGTTGCTTCCGACAATGCTGGCCTGAGGCCCAAACTGCTACCAAATGCGTTCATCAGCCCTTCGCTTTCAAGCGAACAACTCACCCTGCAATTCATCGAGCAGCGCCTGGATCGCATCCAGTCGTTGCTGCGGATCGTCGAGTTGCAGCAGGTCGATCTTGTCCACCTCGGCGAATGGCAGCAGGTACGCCAACTGATTGGCCAGCGACTGTTGCCCGGTCGCTTCGGTGCCCATGTTCAGCGCTTCGACCATCGGGTGTTCGGCCAGGGCCTTGAGCAGTGCGACGAGGTCGGCATCCTCATCCTGCAAGGGTTGCTCTGGCTCGTCTTCCAGCCACTCGACCTCGGCGACGGTCAACTGATCGCGCTGAACCTCGGTGCGCAATACGTGAAAGCGCCGCCCGCCCTGCACCCGAATGCCCAGCAGGCCATTGTCCTGCTGCTTGAAATCGGTGATCAGCGCCTCACACCCGACCAGCGCATAACCTGACGGGGCGATGCCGACCTCTTCACCCTCAAGAATGCACACCACGCCGAAGCCGCCGCCCTGTTTCATGCAGCGACCAATCATGTCCAGGTAGCGCGCCTCGAAAATCTGCAAGTCGAGGATGCAGCCCGGAAACAGCACCGTATTCAGCGGGAAAAGCGGCAGGCTCATAGACATTTCCTTACACCACCATCGACACCGCCAACGGCAGGAACACCGCCGTGGCCACGCCCATCAGACTCATCGCCAGCGCCGCGAAGGCGCCGCATTCTTCACTTTCCTGCATCGCCACTGCCGTGCCCACCGCATGGGCGGTCATACCCAGCGCCATGCCGCGCGCCTCGGGGCTGTGGACGCCGAGCCGGTTCAGCAGGCTCGGCCCAAAGATCGCCCCGATCACGCCGGTGATCAACACAAAAACCGCCGCCAGCGCCGCGACGCCGCCGATCTGTTCGGCCACCAGCATGGCGATCGGCGAGGTCACCGACTTCGGCGCCATGGTCATCAGGATCATGTGCTCGGCACCAAACGACCACCCCAGCAACACGCCCATGCCGGTGGCAATCACGCCACCTATCACCAGCGTAGTAAATATCGGCCAGAACAACTGCCGAATCCGCCGCAGGTTGAGGTAAAGCGGCACGGCCAGCGCAACGGTGGCCGGGCCGAGCAAAATACTGAGGATCTCGGTGCTCTTGCGGTACTCGGCGTAGGTCAGGCCGCAGCCGACCAGCACGCCAATGACCAACAGCATGGAGACCAGCACCGGCTGCAGAAAAATCCAGCGGGTTTTCTCGAACGCCGCCAACACCAGCTGATAGGCGCCGAGGGTGATGCCGATGCCGAACAATGGATGATGAATCACCGACACCCAGGCGCCCTGCCAGTCGAAGATCATTGCGAGTCCTCGCGGTGCGCGTGGCGTTTGACCATGCGTTGCATCAGCACACCGGCGAACGCCATGGACAGCAGCAGCGACAACACCAGTGCGCCGACGATGGCCCAGAAGTCCGCGGCAATGTCCTTGGCGTAAACCATCACGCCCACGGCCGGCGGCACCAGCAACAACGGCAGGTAACGCAGCAGGCTGCCGGCCGCCAGGCTCAACGGCTCGCCGACCTGGCCACGGCTGATCAGGAACACCAGCAGAAGCAGCAGGCCGATGATCGGCCCCGGCAGCACCGGCAAAAACAAATGGTTGATGGCGGTGCCCAGCAATTGGAACAACACCAGCCAGGTCAGGCCACGTAACAACATCCGTCCTCTCCCCCGAAAAATCGCGCCCGGCATTATAAGCATGCCAACGCTATAGACCGGCATTCGCCAAAAGCATGGTCAGTTGACCGGAGCAATTTGCCATGTTGATCTAAAGTGGTAATCCGGGAGGTCAAATCCCCCCACCTCAAAACTATAAAACCGATGAACCCAAGGAGAGTCTCAATGCCCTATGTTCCAGTTGCAGAGCTCAAAGATTATGTCGGCAAGGAACTTGGACGTTCCGAATGGCTAACTATCGATCAGGAGCGCATCAACCTGTTCGCCGAAGCCACTGGAGACTATCAGTTCATCCACGTCGACCCGGTCAAAGCCGCGCAAACGCCATTTGGCAGCACCATTGCCCACGGTTTCCTGTCGCTGTCGCTGATCCCGAAACTGATGGAAGACATCCTCATCCTGCCTGAAGGCTTGAAGATGGTGGTCAATTACGGCCTCGACAGCGTGCGGTTCATTCAGCCGGTCAAGGTCAATTCGAAAGTGCGCCTCAAGGTCGACCTGACCGAAGTCACCGAGAAGAAGCCCGGCCAATGGCTGCTCA
The DNA here is from genome assembly GCF_019946615.1 of Pseudomonas sp. BF-R-01. Taxonomy (NCBI): domain Bacteria; kingdom Pseudomonadati; phylum Pseudomonadota; class Gammaproteobacteria; order Pseudomonadales; family Pseudomonadaceae; genus Pseudomonas; species Pseudomonas sp. BF-R-01. The sequence continues at coordinate 5,144 of NZ_JAGYFX010000042.1, read as the reverse complement.
AGGCCACCGCCACGCTCGAGATCGAAGGTTCGGAAAAACCGGCCTATATCGCCGAGCCACTGTCGCTCTGCTTCGTGTAAACGCTCCCGGATGCGAAGCAGCTCACGCTGTTTCGCGACCTCTCTCTATATCTCAGTCATAGAGCTGCGGCATACTCGGTCGCCTAATTGCCCGGATCCCGCTATGCGCTCACTTGCACTCATTGCCTTGACCCTGATGCTCACCGCTTGCGGCGACAGCGAATCGCTGTTGCCGCCCGATGCGCGCCTGCCGGACGGCGGCCGCTATCGCGGTGACCTGGTCAACGGATTGCTGCAAGGCCAGGGTCGCGTCGATTACCCGAACGGCAGCTGGTACGCCGGCAGTTTCGACAAGGGCCAGTGGCACGGCCAGGGCGAATGGCACGGCAGCAACGGCGAGCTGTATCGCGGCAATTTCAACCTGGGGCTGTTCGACGGCCAGGGCACGCTGACCACCAGCGGCAGCAGCTACACCGGCGGCTTCAAGGCGGGTCGGCGCGAAGGCGAAGGCACCCTCAAAGAAAACGGCATGACCTACCGCGGCGAATTCAAGGCCGATCAATATTCGGGGCTCGGCCGTCTGGAACTCGAAGACGGCAGCTCGTATCAAGGCCAGTTCGCCCATGGCAAACCCAACGGCGAAGGCCAGCGTGGCGACGCCAGCGGCAATCAGTTCACCGGGCATTTCAAGGGCGGTCAGCTGGAAGGCAACGGGACATTCAACAGCGCTGAAGGCGACATTTACGTCGGCAGCTTCAAGAACAACCAACTGCATGGCAAGGGCCGCTACGAGAACGCCGACGGCGATGTCTGGCTCGGCCAGTTCAAGGAAGGCTCGCTGAATGGCAAAGGCGAGTTGATCGGCGCGGATGGCAGCCACTATATCGGCCAGTTCAGCGACTGGCGCTTCACCGGTCAGGGTCGACTGAACCTTTCAGATGGCAGCTTCTACATCGGCCAGTTCGACGGCGACAATTATCAGGGACGCGGCACGCTGGTGCTGACCGATGGCACCGTGCAGAGCGGCACGTGGGCCAATGGTCAGCGAGTACGCGATGCCGACGGCAAGCTGTTGCCCGACAGCCTTGAACTCGGATTGCTGGCACAGGGCCGCTTGCTCGAAGACGCGCTGGCCAATGTGCCGGCTTCGACCCCGGCGATCGAGTTGTACACCTTGACTGTCGGCGGTGACGGCAAGCAGAGCGTGTTCCTGCGTGAATCCGATTACGTCAGCAACATGCTCACCAGCCGTTTCGGTGCGTTTGGCCAGATCCGCCTGGTGAACCATCGCGACCACCTCGTCGACCGGCCGATGGCCACCCGGGAAAACCTGCGCCGTGCGGCGCTGACGCTGGCCGAGCGCAGCGGCCCGGAAGACCTGATCTTCATCTACCTGACCAGCCACGGCACCAGCGAGCACGAACTGGTGCTCGACCAGCCACGCATGGAGCTGTCCGACCTGCCGGCCAACGAACTCGGCGCCGTGCTCGCCCCGCTGAAAAACCGCGACAAGATCATCGTGATTTCGTCTTGCTACTCCGGTGGTTTCATCCCCGCCCTGAAGGACGAACGCACCCTGATCATGACTGCGTCGCGCGCCGACCGCGTGTCCTTCGGGTGCTCGGAAGAAGCCAACTTCACCTACTTCGGCGACGCGCTGTTCGCCCAGGCCCTGAACCAGACCGACGACCTGGAACAAGCCTTCAAGCTGGCCAAGGCCTCCGTGGCCGAGCGTGAATTGGCGGACAGTTTCGAAGCCTCTGAACCGCAAATCTGGGCGCCGAAAACCGTTCTCTCCCATTGGCAGCTGTTACGTAAACAGCAGGCACGAAAAGCGCTACAAAGTGTCTCTATCGACAGCAAGGACGCAAAGAGCAACTAAGCTGATCAGTATCAAGGGGGACATATTATGTACTTGACGCCTCAGCACGTATTGCTTGCCGGAGCTACCGGGTTAACCGGTGAACACTTGCTTGATCGCCTGCTCAACGAGCCCACGATCACGCGCGTATTGGCCCCCTCACGCCGGCCGCTGGCCGAGCATCCGCATCTGGAAAACCCGGTCGGCGACCCGGCGATGTTCCTGCCGCAACTCAGCGGTCGCGTCGACATCGCCTACTGCTGCCTCGGCACCACGATCAAACAGGCCGGCTCGGAAGCGGCGTTCCGCGCGGTCGATCTGGACATGGTAGTGGCCTTCGCCAAACGGGCGCGGGAAATGGGTGCGCGACACTTGATTGTGATCAGCGCTCTGGGGGCTGATCGCAGGTCCTCGGTTTTCTACAACCGGGTCAAAGGCGAGATGGAGTACGCATTGCGCGCACAAAACTGGCCACAGCTGACCATTTGTCGACCTTCGGTGTTGCTGGGTGAGCGCCTCGAACCGCGCCTGGCCGAGCAGGTCGCCGGTCCGTTGTCCCGCTTGATCCCCGGCAAATACCGCGGCATCGAAGCTTGCCAACTGGCCAGGGCGATGTGGCGACTGGCGCTGGAAGAGCAGGATGGGATACGGATTGTCGAGTCGGATGAGTTGAGGAAGCTAGGCAAATAATTCTTTGTCGTTTGAGCGGACGCCTTCGCGGGCAAGCCTCGCTCCTACAGGGTCAATGGTGAACCTGTAGGAGCGAGCGGTGCGGCGGTCCGACTTGCCCGCGAAGGCCGCAACACCGATCTAACGCCGAACGCTACAACCCACCCGTCGCCTGAAAACTCACGCCGATCACCGTCAACACCGACAACGGCAACAGCAACGTATCAAGCAACGCGCTGGCCGGCAGATCGACACCCGGATAACTCGGCGCCTCCGCCCCAAAACGATCCATCGCACAGCAACCGCCATTCAGGGCGTACAAATCCAGGCGCGTGCCCGCATACACCACCGGCGCCCCCGGTTTGGCAGCATCCAGCGTGCGTGCCGTGGCGCACCCCGCCAGTTGCAGCGCCAGCACAATCGTCAGCAGCTTATTCATCGCTGGTCAGATGATGCTCGCCCCAACGCGGCAGCATGTCTTGTGGAATGTTCAGCAGGTTGAGAATCCGCGCCACCACGAAATCGATCAGGTCATCGATGGTCTGCGGCTGATGATAGAAGCCCGGCGACGCAGGCAAAATGGTCACACCCATGTTCGACAACTTGAGCATGTGCTCCAGATGAATGCTCGAATATGGCGCTTCACGCGGCACCAGAATCAGCTGGCGACGCTCCTTCAGCGTGACATCGGCGGCGCGCTCGATCAGGTTGTTGCAGGCACCGGTGGCAATGGCCGACAGCGTACCGGTCGAACACGGCACGACCACCATCGCCGACGGCGCACCGGAGCCCGAGGCCACCGGTGACATCCAGTCTTCCTTGCCGTACACCCGAATCTGCCCGGCGGCAGCGCCGGTGTACTCGGTGAGGAAGGCCTGCATCATTTGGGTTTTCGGCGGCAGCGTGACGTCAGTCTCGGTGGCCATCACCAGTTGCGCAGCCTTGGAAATCAGGAAGTGCACCTCGCGGTCTTCGCGGATCAGGCAGTCCAGCAGGCGCAAACCATACTGGGCGCCCGAAGCGCCGGTCATCGCCAGCGTGATGCGTTCCGGGCCGTTGTTCATTGCAGCGCCTCGGCGAGTTTGCCGTGCAGGCCGCCGAAGCCGCCGTTGCTCATGATCACCACGTGAGTGCCGGGCTGCGCCTGGCTCTTCACACGGTCGATGATGCCTTCCAGTGATTCGCTGACAATCGACGGCACACTGCACAGCGCGGCGGTCGCGCCCAAATCCCAACCGAGGTTGGCCGGTGCGTACCAGATCACCTGATCGGCATCGACCACGCTTTCCGGCAAACCGTCGCGGTGCGCGCCAAGTTTCATGGAGTTGGAGCGCGGCTCGATGATGGCGATCAGCGGCGCGTCGCCGATGCGTTTGCGCAGACCGTCGAGGGTCGTGGCGATGGCCGTCGGGTGATGGGCAAAATCGTCATAGATGGTAATGCCGCGGACCTCGGCGACTTTCTCCATACGGCGCTTCACGCTTTTGAACGCGCTCAACGCGGCAATGCCCATCGATGGCACAACACCGACATGCCGCGCGGCTGCCAAGGTGGCCAGTGCGTTGGCAACGTTATGCTGGCCGGTCATGTCCCAATCGACCACGCCTTGAGCGACGCCTTCGAACATCACTTCGAATTTCGAACCGTCTTCGCTCAGCAGTTTGACCTGCCACTGACCACCGGCGCCGGTGGTTTGCACCGGGGTCCAGCAGCCCATCTCGATCACGCGCTGCAATGCCGGCTCGGTGGTCGGATGGATCACCAGGCCTTCGCTCGGGATGGTCCGCACCAAATGGTGGAACTGTCGCTCGATGGCTGGCAGATCGGGGAAGATGTCAGCGTGATCGAACTCCAGGTTGTTCAGGATCGCCGTGCGCGGGCGGTAGTGAACGAACTTGGAGCGCTTGTCGAAGAACGCACTGTCGTACTCGTCGGCTTCGATCACGAAGAACGGCGTGCCGCCCAGACGCGCCGACACCGAGAAATTCTGCGGCACGCCGCCGATCAGGAAACCGGGGCTCATGCCCGCGTGTTCCAGCACCCAGGCCAGCATGCTGCTGGTGGTGGTTTTGCCGTGCGTACCGGCGACGGCCAGCACCCAGCGCCCCTGCAGCACGTGATCGGCCAACCATTGCGGACCGGAGACGTATGGCAGGCCTTTGTTCAGTACGTATTCAACAGCCGGGTTGCCGCGGGACATGGCGTTGCCGATGACCACCAGATCCGGCGCCGGATCGAGCTGCGCGGGGTCATAACCTTGGGTCAGTTCAATGCCCTGCGCCTCGAGCTGAGTGCTCATCGGCGGATAGACGTTGGCATCGGAGCCGGTCACGTGATGGCCCAGCTCTTTGGCCAGAACCGCCATCGAACCCATGAAAGTGCCGCAGATACCAAGAATATGAATGTGCATTAGTCGACCTCGTAAAACATGGCCGCAGGTTAGCGTAGGGAGGCGAAAATCGCACCTTTGTTTCGTGTCAGCCTCTGTAGGAGCCCGGCTTGCTGGCGATGACGTCCTTGAAATCGCCATCGCCGGCAAGCCGGGCTCCTACAGGTCCGGCGTTTTAACCGAAGAATGGGAAACGCCCCATTTT